>JARBTN010000025.1 GCA_029240195.1 Chlamydiales bacterium | reverse complement strand
TCGACTTTGGGTTACCTTTCTCCAGAGGCTTATGAGGCTCATCACAAGGAACAGCAAATTTTGTGTTCTTGATGTCTACAAAAAGGTTGCAAGATCACTAGCTTCTCCTATGGGCGAGAAGAAATCTCTGAAGAAAATAGGCTCCTTAATGATGTTTTTTGCGAAAGTATTGATCTTTTAGAGAAAAAATATGATATGCGAGCTATTGCAACATGTGCAGCCTCTCCGGAGAGTAATGGGTTGAGCTTTCTTGAGCTGAGCTTTAATATTTACAGAGAAATTGGAAAAGAAGAAATTAGATTTATTTTATTAGATTCTGCTCAAGAATTTTTAAATATTATAAATAAGAAAAAAGAGTTGGTGGCGTATGAGTTTAATCACCCACTAACTATTGATAATATTTCAGTCGAACTCTACTTTCATAACGAGGATGGAAGAAGTATTGCTCATCCAGGGATAGGCATGGCTGCTCTTGAAGACTCTGGATTAATCTATAAAACTCTAGGCGAACGATATGGTTATAAGGACACCTTTAGAGAGAGTTTTGAGGACGCTTTAAAAATAGTGGAAGGGAGTGGAGCGATTGAAAGGGGGGCCGAAAAATGAATATATAGCTCTGGCTAAGCGAGATCGTTATAAACCTCATAGGGGAGAGTTGTGAAGATGCCTTAAAAATAGCAAACAGGTGGCAATCCATCGAACATGGAGTTGAAAATGAACGGCAAACGTCTCAAATCATGGATATCAATCATTCCTTTACTGCTATGCCTTTCTTTTAGCTATGGGGAACAGGCAAAGAAAGATGGCCTCATTGCCGATGTATTGGACAAGAGCGTCAGCATTCTAAAGCGAAAACATCAAATGCAATTCCTTGGAAAGGGTGTCGTAGAATATGACAAGTTGAATTCTTTGAGTTTGAACTTTTGTATCGATAGAGAACTGACAACCAAAGAAGCGCGAGTGGTTTTAGTCAAATCCGCTCAACATTTTTTATATGTGATCAATACAGAGAAAAAGCTCGCCCCTTACCTGGAAAAACATCCCTTTACGCTTAAGGATATTTCTCTCTCCATTGCCTACAAGATAAAAAATAACAAAGACCCCGACCACTCCGATATTGGAGTCGCCTTCATCAACCGCTCTAAATCTTTAGTGTATGTGACATGTGAAGGAAAGAGCGGCAGTGCATTGACGATAGACAAGGAAAATTTTAAAGAGGCTTTAAAGATCGTGCGAGAGCGCCGATCCGTTATAAGATGAGGGCCCTTATAGACCTAGATAGATCTGGAAAGGCTTTTAAAAAAAGGCCTGGAATGGTTTCCAACAAGGAATCACGATCATTCCAGAAAAGCAAAAGAACGGTGGAGATGGTGCGCCCGCAATAAGCTTAAGGCCGCGAAAGTCAGGTTAGATCACTTGCTTATGGCTTTTATGCTCGTTCAGCTGCTTTTCATACTGACGAATATCATCGATATGAATAACCCAAGCGGCACCTTTGCGGTGAGCTTTCAATTGTCCAGAGCGCGTCGCATAATAGATCTTTTGAGCGGGCACTTTCAACAATTTAGCCACTTGATTGACCGAGTAATACCCTTTATTTTGGTCAAAGATCAACTCTCCAGCAAAGACGGAGCGGCTGCGCGAGTATTTCTTCTGACGATAGTCTTGTAAATCATCCAAATGAATGGTCCAACGGCTTGATTCTTTTTTTGCCTTGAGCTTATTTAACTTGATGGCGACATAAATTGCCTGCCGAGTCACGTTATTTAAGCGGGCTGCTTCCGTAATGGAAACAATCTTTGTGTCTAGTTGTTCAGAGATAATAATTTCTTCTGAATCATGGATGCCTTTATTTTCCATTGCAATCTCCTTTTTATCATTTTCTAATTAACAATCAACAATAGAACTTCAATTTTGACAAAAAAAAGAATTGAAATCAAGCCTTTTCTTTATAAAAAGTTAATTCTTCATAAATTTCACTCTTAAACTAATTTGAAACTTCTTTTATTGAGTTGAAAATTAGAAATAAAGTTCTTCCAATATCTTAAGTGAGCCAATCGGTTTTTAGAAAAACTTTTGTCCTTAAACATTCGGGTTAATAGTATAAATTTATTTCCGATCTCTTTTCAAGAGAAGAATTGAAAAAGCAAAAAAAATATTTTGATTTTTAGGGATTTTGAGGAAAATTTCACCTTTATTCTTTGAGAAGGGATTTTAAAAAAACTTATTTGCCGCTTATGCACATGCCAAGAGCAAACCTTTAGGCAAGCTCTTTTTGCTCCACTCTTTCAGTCCATCGAAGAACACCTTTAACGCCTCTTAAAAGTTGAAAAAGGGGATGAGACTAAGGCTTTCATATCTTTTACAGGTAAGCTTCGAGATTAACCTTTGCTCTAAACACCGCTCTTCTTTAAAAATAAGTCTTAAGCATTACGGCATATTGCGGCTTGCAAGGGGAAATTCTTTTTTATCAACCAAAGGCTAAAGGTCATGTGGCGAATACTCGTTTTATGGATAGTTTTTCTTTCGACAGCGCTTGAGGGCAAGCCTTTAGTAATTAGCAAAGAGACGATCAACGAAAAACTCAGCGAAATTTTAAAGTCACATGCCAGCTTTAAAGAGCTCTCGCCCGAGCTTGTTCAAAGGATTGTCAATAACTATCTAGAGATGATCGACCCGCTCAAGACATATCTCACTTTAGCAGAAGTCGAGCCCTGGATTGATCCTAAAGAGGACATGCTGGGAAAGATATTGGCCGACTTTCGCCGCAGCCAATTTCCTGAGTTTGAAAAGATCTACCGCCTTTTTACCGAGTCGATTGCCAGACGGCATGCTCTAGAAAAAGAGATCGAGTCACTGCCCCTTCCTAAAGACGTTAAATACGAAGAATTTAAAGAGATTCACTGGTGTGCCAATTCAGAGGCCCTCAAAGATCGCCTATTGCGCATTAAAGCTTTGCAGATGCAGGCCAGCGCTAAATTGGATGGAGAGCTTAAAGAAAAAACGATGCAGCGCATTCAAAAACGGCGCTTGACCTTTGAAGCCGATTCGCAATATGAGCAAAGTAAAGCTCACCAAGAGAGCTTCATCTTGGAAAAGATCCTCAAAGCTTCAGCTGCCGCTTTAGACACTCACACCGCCTACTTCACCCCAGCAGAGGCCCGGCAGTTCCTAATCAGCGTGCAGCAACGCCTATTTGGCATCGGTGCACAGCTCAGAGATGATTTAAATGGCTTTACGGTGGTCAAAATCGTCGAAGGGGGTCCCGCTCACCAGCATAAAGAGCTAAAAGTGAAAGACCGCATCATCGCGGTCAATAAAGAACCGGTGATCGGCTTGGACATTCAAGATGCTGTCGAGCTCATTCGCGGCGAAAAGGGCACAAAAGTGACCTTGACTGTCGTCCGCGAAGAGGGGACGGACCCCGAGTTGACGCCGCAGACATTGGATGTCACTTTAGAGAGGGGAGAGGTCGTATTAAAAGAGACCCGCCTGTCCTCAGCTATAGAGCCCTTTGGCCAGGGGGTGATCGCTCACTTGACCTTGCACTCCTTCTACCAAGATCCTGAGAGCAGCTCGTCGGAAGATTTAACCCTCGAGTTGTTGCGCATTAAGAAAGAGCACTCCCTCAAAGGCGTAATTTTAGACCTGCGCAACAACTCTGGAGGGCTCCTCTCACAAGCCGTTTCAGTCAGCGGTCTATTCATCTCTAAAGGAGTCGTCGTCTCAATTAAAGATGAGACCGGTTTTGTCAAGCACCTGCGCGACTTAGATGGTAAGACGCTTTGGGATGGCCCGCTCCTCATCTTGGTCAATCGCGCCAGCGCTTCTGCGGCAGAAATCGTCGCCCAATCTCTACAAGACTATGGGCGGGCCATTGTCGTCGGCGACGATCACACCTACGGCAAAGGGTCTTTTCAAACCTTCACTTTGCAAGCTGCGCGCCCCAACCAAATCAACCCCTCCGGCGAGTTTAAAGTCACACGCGGCAAATACTATACCGTCTCAGGAAAGAGCCCACAGCTGCTCGGCGTCCTCTCCGACATTGTCGTCCCTTCCGCCCTTTCGCAGATCGATATTGGGGAAAAATTTGCCAAATACCCGTTGGCAAATGACTCGATTCCCGCCAACTTTGACGACCGCCTCGAAGATATCCCTTATGCGCAACGCGAGCGCGCCCGCAAGTTTTATAAGAATAACGTGCAGGGGAAAATCGAGACCTATTCCAAATGGCTCCCTCTCTTGCAAGAGAACTCTAAAAAGCGCATTGCCGCCGATAGCAACTACCAGTCTTTTTTAAAGGATATCGAAAAGAGTCAGGTGGAAGAGCCTGTCCTCTTTGGTCAAAATGACCTTCAGATGACAGAAGCGCTCAATATCATGAAAGATCTCATCTACTTGCTGAGCGAGCCCTCTTTTTGAAAGAGGGCTTGAGGGTTCAAATGAGCGGAGCTTCTTTGGACTCTCAAACCCTTGTCAATTCTGGAAGTCTTGCAACAGGGGTATGCCGTTGGCTAGCTATCCATAAGAGACCCTAAGCCTTCCCCTAAATAAATTCAGGGGCTTTTTCAAGCACATCTACTCGACAAAAAAAATGAGGGGTGGGGCGGAGTGAGGCCTGTTAACTCAAGTCGCTATTCAAGGGCATAAGCCCTTTTCTTTTTTTTCCTATTTCAGGTACACTCACTAGCTAGAAACGAGATTTTACAGCAAGGAAACCAAAGATGACTGTTCGCGTGCGCATTGCGCCCTCTCCGACAGGGGATCCCCATGTTGGAACGGCCTATATGGCCCTTTTCAACCTAATTTTTGCCAAGCATTTTGGCGGCAAGTTCATTTTGCGGATCGAAGATACCGACCAAAAACGCAGCCGGCCAGAGTATGAGAAAAACATTTTCAGCGCCTTGAACTGGTGCGGCATTCACTGGGATGAAGGTCCCGATGTCGGCGGCCCCTTCGGCCCTTATCGCCAGTCGGAGCGCACAGACATTTACCGCCTCTATTGCCAAAAGCTCCTCGACGATGGCAAAGCTTATAAGTGCTTTGCGACAGCTGAAGAACTTCAAGAGATGCGAGAGGTCGCCAAGCAAACTGGCAACCGGCAGGGTTATGATCGCCGCTACCGCTACCTCAGCCAAGAGGAAATTGACAAGCGCCTGCAAAATAATGAGTCTTATGTCGTTCGCTTAAAAGTGCCTTTGACCGGCGACTGCGTCTTTGAAGACGCCATCAAAGGGCGCATTCAAGTGCCTTGGGCCGATGTCGATGATCAGGTGCTGCTCAAGTCAGATGGTTTCCCCACCTATCACCTGGCAAATGTTGTCGATGACCACCTGATGGAGATCACCCATGTGATCCGCGGCGACGAGTGGCTGAGCTCGACGCCCAACCACCTTTACCTTTATGAAGCGTTTGGCTGGCAGCCCCCTGTGTTCATGCACATGCCCCTCTTGCTTGGCACCGATGGCAAAAAGCTGTCTAAGAGGAGGAACCCCACCTCGATCTTCTACTATAGAGATAGCGGCTACCTCCCTGAAGCTTTCTGCAATTTCATGACTTTGATGGGCTATAGCATGCCTGAAGAGAAAGAGGTGTATACCTTGGAAGAGGTGATCGCTTCCTTTGATCCGAAGCGCATTGGCGTATCTGGCGCCGTCTTCGATGTGCAAAAGCTCGACTGGCTAAACCAGCACTATCTTGTACATACCATCGCAGAAGATCAGCTTTGGCAGCGCATTCAAGAGTGGAGCTTCAACCCACGCTTCATGCAAAAGCTGATGCCCCTGGTGCACACACGCATTAAGACCTTTGGCGACTTCATTTCGCTCTGCGATTTCCTCTTTGTCAATCACCTGCCCTACACGCGGGAGCTGTTTTTGACTCGCGATTTAACAGAGAGCAAGGCGGCTTTGATTTTGCAGGCTTTTATGATGGAAATCGAAGGGCTGGAGTCATTCACGAAGCCATTTCTCTATGAGGCCTCTTTAAAGATTGCCAAATTCTTTGAAGTGCACCACAAAAAAGTAGTGATGCATCTGCTCTTTGCCTCTTGCATGGGCAAGTTGCAAGGGCCCCCTTTCTTTGACTCAGCAGAGCTGCTCGGCAAAGATCGGGTGCGGGTGCGCCTGTTGAGAGCGGTAGAATTTTTGGGCGGTCTCTCCGGCAAAAAGTTGACAGCCTTAAAAGAGGCTATCGATGCCGGAAGCGGCAAAGCTCTTTTGGCAGAGTAAGTCGAAAAGGCTGTTTCTCTAGAAGAAACAGCCTTTTTTTTATTGGGGATCGCTATGGTAATTGGAGAGGAATTCTTTTAAGTGGCTCACATGCTCGCTTAAAAGTTGATTGGACAAGGTCAATTTTTCTATGTCTTCACCCTTGTTCAAACCGATCACCGCTTCCATTTGCTGGAGAGTGCTCTCGATGAGAAGACTCCATTTTTTCTGTTCTTTGTCATTGGTGAAGCTGCGGATCAATTTATCGAGAGAGAGCAGGTTTGTCTTCATCTGGTTACAAATCTGGGGCAAATTTTCCAGCTTTTTTAAGGAGATACTGCTCAAAAGCTTCTCTTCTTGCATTTCGATGACTTTAAGAAGCTGCTGGCTATTGATAATCGCTGCTGTGCCATCAGAGGGGGGAGCTTCCTTATTGGAAGTAAAAGAAATGATCTCTCCCCTTTTTAGCTGGTCCCATTGATTGTCTAGTTCATCGCTGACTAGCGAGGAGACTGCTGGCAGTGAGCTTTGTAGCAAGATGGCGACGGCGGTGGTCCAAAAAAAACGCATAAAGGTCCTCTCTCTCAATTAAAAAGTATAAACTTCCTTATACGGGGAGAGTTGCTTTTTGCGCAAAGGTGAAAATAAGAGGCGCCTGTTGCCGCTCCTGAGCGCCGGCAGGCAAACGTTGGGAGCGGCAATCGGCGATCAATTTGGCTCTTTAAGGAAACTGCTCTGTCGTGACGATGGCAAAGCATTGCACGCCATCTCCGCAACCAAAATCGGTCAACCCCTCGCCTGAGGTGGCGGTGATTCCGACTTGGGACACCTCGAGATCCATCACGCGGGCAATATTTTGGCGCATGGCTAAGATTTTCGCTTTAAAATGGGGCTTTTTGCCTTCCAATGAGAGGGCAATATGTGTGATCTTTTGCCTGCCCAATGTTTTTAGCGCCTCTTTTAAGTAGACTTCGCTATCGGTAATGCCATCTTTTTCGCAGAGGTCATCGGCGATGGCTCCCAAGATTAGCTCTCCGGTTAGAGAAGATATGGCATTGCAAAGAGCATGGAATACGACGTCTCCGTCGGAATTGGCATTGAAACCTGGCATATCGTCGAAGATGACGCCGCCGATGATGCACGGCTTTGATGAATCTGGGGGAAGGAAGCGGTGGCTATCTTGGCCAAGGCCTGTCCGAACCTTAGGGAAATGGCTCTCCTTCATAAGAGAATGAAGCTCCTTTTTAAGTTTTCAATAAAATCTATTATAATCAATTAGCTTAAGGTTGTCACCTACTTAGTACTGTAAAGCATCAGTTTCAGTGTGTAAAACGGGTGCAAGAGATCTCTAGCGTGGCCAAATATAAAGCCTTCTTTATGAGCCAAGTGGAAGCCTGACAAAGAGGTTTAGACGGCTTGTTTTAGAGGCTTTGACGCCGTTTAACATGCGCAACAACATCTGTGGTCGGGCACTAGCTTGTCGCCGTAGGAGGGGCTTGTGGTATTTCTCTCCTTGCAAATCCTCTCTTCTTTGAATATAAAAAAAAGAATGTTTTTTAGAAAATATTGGGAAATGGCTTAACAAATTTGGAGAGCTCGACTTGAGAAAATTACATCTAGCTAATATGAACTGCGATGAGGAGTGCTCTTCTCTAGTCAAGTATTTTGAAAGTTTGGCTAAAATTCCCCTTTCTTTGCAGCTGCAATTTCTGCCCCTTTTGACAGCAGATCCCATCGATTTTGTGTTGGTGAGCCAGCTGCCAGATCCCAACTATCTCGCCGATTTAAAGCAGATTCCCTGGATGCGCCAAGAACAGGCGGCCGTGGTTGAGATGGATGCCCTGCCGCAAAATTCGGTGCAGCTAGTCCCCTGGCGATCGGCAAAGATGTTGCAACCTTTTTCCGAGCAGTATGCCTTTAGCTACAAGAGCAATAACCTATCTGCCTCGCAGAAGATCAACCGGCCGCTCTTTGCCTTTGAAACATCCCCCAAACTTCCAATGGCCAGGCTCCTTGATCGCGAAGCTGATTTTAAAGCTTGGTGCGAGAGCAACCCTAGCAAAAAAATTTTACGAAGCACCCTTCGCGAGCATCAAGAGTGCCTGTTCACGACCGCAGATCAAAAATCCGCTCTCTCTTTTTGCCAAAAGGAGTGGCGCAAGGAACGGCCGGTCATCGGCGAGCCCTGTGTGGAAAAAGTGTGCTCTTTTTGTACAGAGTGGTTTATCCTTCCTCAAAAAGAGATTCAATTTTTGGGGGCTTTAAAAATTGAAGCTGATGCCAAAGAGCGCTCTTACCGGGCCTATCTCGGCCCAGAATTTGATTTATTTGCCGACTTTCACCCCTTCTTAGGGCAACACCTTATCCAAGCGATGGAGCAGCTGCCTCTGTTGCAGGAGCTCGGCTATACAGGCCATGTGAGCTTGGAGGCGATAGTTTATCGAAAATTGAATGACTCCAAGCTGCTGCTTCATCCGATTGCCTCCATCAAGGCTCGGCGCACCCTGACTTTATTTGCCCTGCAATTTAAAGAGCGCTATTTTAAAGAGGAAGCCATTGTCCTCTCTTATGAAAGAAAGGTGCCGCATAAAAAAGGGCTTTTGCCCGAGTCTTTGAGCGATGGAACTGCGTTTACCCATCAGCTTTACATCGATCCTCTCGACCTCTCTTAGCGCAATTTAAAACGCTCAAATTTCAATATAAATGACAAAGGCTTCAAATCTTGCGATTTGAAGCCTTTATTTAAAGAAGAAAAAAAACGATTAATCTTCGTCGTCTTCCATCATATCTGCTGCATCTTCGGGGGATAACCCTCCGAGCATTTGCTGCGTATGGACGAGGGCTTCAACATAGCTGACCCAAAGATCGTCTTCGACGCGGTTATGCCTAATGGAAGAGATGAGCTCTCTTTTAATGCTTTTTAAGTCTTTCATCGGTGTGAGCTTGCGCACGATGTCTTTATCATTGGCCGCTTTAGCGTGTTCAAGCATTCTCTCCAATTCTGATTTGGTGAAGAAAACTTGGTCTTTTTTCTTGCGCGAGCCTCTCGCTGCCCGCTGCTTTGGCTTCACTGTCTTTGGCTGTTCGACGCCCAAGATGAAGCGCTCGATCATGTCTGCCAACTCATCAGATCCCACAGTCTTCATTTTCTTTAATGTGAAATGATGAATGTAACCGCCGGCTTTCGCTGGCAGGTAGCGACAGATATCTTTTTCTCTTTTGCCGCTAACTTTTTGAATGGCTTTATCGATTAAAGTGTCTAGTTTTTGGCTGTTAGAGGCCATAGTTTTTTTCGGTTGATGTGTCGTTTCCATGTGACTTACCTCTAGTTATGGATTATAAGCTCTCTTTTAAAAAGGGGCCCGAGCAGCGTCAGTTTAAGGTGAAGGGAGAGAGATCTCTTTGGCGATTTGCTTTCGGATTCTAATGAATTCCCTTCTCAAAGGTCGAAACTTTTAAAACCCAACTTGGTATGTATCCCCTAGCGATGTTTAAAATGCCTAAGCCATCCGGCAAACATGGAGCTGGCGCAGCCTAAATAATAAACTTAAGCGCTTACTTTCTCCACCTTCTTAGGGAGTTCGCTTGAAATTTTAACCATTACAAAGGGATAGATGGCGAGTTGGATTTAAATTAACCTGCTTTTCAGTCTAAAGACTTGATTTCTAGCAAATTCAAGTTCTTTTTTAGCAGAGTCAGTTTTTATCTGAAAGAAATCTTTTCTTAAAATAGATTATTTTTACCCTTGCAATGACGGAAGACCCGGCTCTTTAAACCAGAATACTAGACAAAGGGAAATGATTAGTCAACAATAAATGTGCATTTATTCCCCTTCCAGTAAATAAATGAGAGCGATCTATTACTAGTACCTAATCAACTTAGTTTTGATGCGTGTTGCCTTAAGTCAGAGTTTGCTCAAGAGTGATTGCAACCCTTTATATATTAGAGACATGACGAGGAATTGAATTGCTGATGCTCGCAAGCTTTAGCGCAATTTAACCGGCGTTAAAACCTTTGATTTGCCTCCCCTAGGGCTCCTTTTAGGCCCTTAAAAACTCTTAGTTATAGATAGGATATTATAAATAGGGCAAAGGATGGGATCCAAAACGGAAAGAGCGCAAATTTTAAGCGTTAGGAGAGGAGCGGTGGCAGATCAGGGGGGGAGCTTCCTTGTGCGTTTTGGGGGTTCGAGCTTGAGCAAAAAACATAGCGTTCTTTTATCTCCATTGTTAAAATGGGAGTGCTATTTATCCTGCGGCGAGTTATTTTGCCAGTCTGTAGTGCTCTTCGTTTAAACTTAAGCCATCAGCCGCCAACCGGCAAATCCGACGCTGTGTATGAACACATAGGATCATTCCACAAATTTCCCTATAAGCGCCTACAAAATGCCTAATGAATCAAGCCTATCTCCTGAAAAGGGGCCCTTTTTTAAGATTTACCGAAGGTCTAGATGAACGGTTGCAAGCGTTTTAAAAATATCTTATTTTTCCTGGCAGGAGTTCTCTTCTTATTCAGCGCCTGTCAAGAAGGGGGGCGCTCTCGCCAAAAGATGAGCGCTTGGATGGCGCCCAATGGCCGCTTGAAAGTGTTATCGACCACTTCTATCATCGACGACTTGGTCAAGGAAATCGGTCAAGAGCAAGTCGACAGCTTAGCTTTGATCACAGCAGGCCTCGACCCTCATTCTTACCAACTTGTCAAAGGCGATGATGAAAAGCTGCTCCATGCGGATTTGATTTTTTACAATGGACTAAAGCTAGAGCATGGCCCCAGCTTAAAGACTTATTTAGAGCGGGAAGCAAAGGCGCATTCTCTTGGCGATTTGCTCTATGCTCAAAGACCTGATCTCATTTTGACAGAAAATGGGGTCTTCGACCCCCACATTTGGATGGATGTCTCTCTTTGGCTGCAAGTGGTTCCCTTTATTGTGAAAGAGCTCTCTGAAAAGGACCCGTCGCATCGGCAAGAATTTGTCGAGCGGGGCAAAGCCCTGTTGCAAAAGATGGAGGCCTCTCATGGGGCTATAGAACAGCAGCTGCTCAGCATTCCCTCTGAAAAGCGCTATCTAGTGACAAGCCACGATGCCTTCAATTACTTTTCGAGAGCCTATCTGGCCTCGCCTAAAGAGCGGCAAGAGGGCACATGGCACGAGCGTTTTCAAGCGCCGGAAGGGCTAGCTCCCGAAAGCCAGCTCAGCGCTCATGACATTCAAAGAATTCTCGATCATTTGCTGCGCCATCAAATCACTGTACTATTTCCAGAGTCAAATGTCAGCCGCGATTCGATTAAGAAAATCCAAGATGCGGCAGGTAAAAAGGGGCTGATGTTGACCATCGCCTCAGAGCCGCTCTATGGAGATTCTATGGGCGCTGCAGGCAGCGATGGCGACACTTACTTGAAGATGATGGAGCACAACAGCCGCCTCATCGCCCGCTATTTAAAGAACTCAGATCCCAAAGAAGAGGTGCTCTGATGGAGAAGCCTTTTGCTTTGACCGTGGAGCACCTCACGGTCAACTACGGCGAAACGCCCGTTCTCTTCGATGTCAACCTGCAAGTGCCAGCCGGGCAGCGCGTGGCAATCCTCGGGCCAAATGGCGCGGGCAAGAGCACTTTTTTAAAGGCGTGCCTCGGGCTGACACCTGCCTTATCTGGCCAGGTGCGCTTCTTAGGCCTCCCGCTCAAAGAGTGCCCATTAAAAATTGCCTATATGCCGCAACGCGAATCTGTCGACTGGGCGTTTCCCATCACAGTGGAGGAACTCGTTTTGATGGGTTGCTATGGGCGCCTCGGCCTCTTTCGCTGGCCAGGAAAAGAGGAGAGGCAAAAAGCGCTCCACTACCTAGACCAAGTGGAGATGCTCCCTTTTGCCAAAAGGCAAATCAGCCAGCTCTCGCAAGGGCAACAGCAGCGCGTCTTCTTGGCGCGCGCGCTGATGCAAGAGGCGCAAGTTTACTTCATGGATGAGCCTTTGAGCGGCATCGATTTGGCTACGGAGAAAAAAATCATGCAACTTTTGGATAAGCTGAGAAGCCAAGGGCGCTCCATCTTTGTCGTCCATCACGATTTAAATACTGTGAGGAGCTATTTTGATTGGGTGATCGCCTTGAATATGAGGCTGATTGAAAGCGGACCCATCCAGATTTTTGATGGCCAGCTGCTGAAGAGGACCTTTGGCAAGCAGGCGGCACTTTTTGACGGGCTGCTCGCTTAAGATGGACCTTTTTCACTATTTCCTAGATCCTGTTTTGCGCGGCCCCACCATTGGCAGCATGCTCATGTGCTTTGCTTCGGCTCTGATTGGCGTGCTGACCCTTTTGAGAAAGCAAGCTTTGGTGGGAGAAGCTCTTTCGCACGCCATCTATCCCGGTGTGATCGGCGGCGTCTTGATCGGTTTTTTGGCTGGCGTCGAAGAAGACTCCTGGCTCGGAACGGGCTTTGTCTTTGCCTCAGCTTTCCTAATCGGCCTCCTCGCTTTGTTGGTCATTGATTTTTTAGAGCGCCATCTCAAGAGGAGCGACTCTGCTCTTTGCTTTGTCTTAGCTTCTTTCTTTGGGGTCGGCATTTTGCTCCATAGCTATTTGCAAGATGAATTTCCCTTTCTGCTTTGGAAAGTGCAGATTTATCTCTTTGGCCAGGCGGCGACGATGACCGACTTTCATATTGCCGTCTATTTTCTATTAGCTAGCCTCATTGTTCTGATCTTGCTTGTCTTTTATAAAGAAATCTTAACGTTGAGCTTTGACCCCTCTTTTAGCCAGACCCTCGCCTTGCCAACCCGCTTTATCCGCTCTTTAATTGCTCTACTTTTAATCTTAGCCATTGTCATCGGCGTGCGCTCGGTCGGAGTGGTGCTGATGTCGGCCATGCTCATTGCGCCAGCTGTCAGCGCCCGGGTCTTTGCCAAACGGCTGAGCCAGATGTTTTATCTGGCCGGGGCTTTTGGGCTGCTCAGCGGGTTAATCGGCAATGTTTTGTCTATTGAAGGATCGCGCCTGGTTGCGCTGCACTATCCGGGCCATAAAATCTCTTTTCCTACGGGGCCGATGATTGTCCTATCGGCCTCTTTTTTTGCCTTTCTCTTTTTAGGGCTGCAGGGGAGGACGCGCCGTCTAAAAAAGGCCTCTTTTCAAAGGGCGTATTTAAAAGATCTGGTGCTGCTGTCTCTTTTAAAGGGCCGCCGCACGCTTGAGGAATTAAAAGCGCTCCATGCCGCCTCTTCAACCTCTCTTTTCTTTCTCCTTTGGCAGATGAGGCGTCGCGGGCTGATTGCACCTGCCAAGGGCGAGCGCACAGGCAGCTTTCAGCTGCAAAAAGCGGGGCTCAATGCTGCTCAAGCAAGCTTGGAACGCCACCGCTTATGGCTTGCTTACCTCTCTTTTTCCAGCCGTAGCGAAGCCCGCCTTGGCTACGCCAACCCCTATGAGCTCGAGCAGTCGAGCGATTTGGCTCTCAAACAGTCTCTAAAGCGGCTTTGTCAAGAGGAGATCGATGGCTAACCCTTATGCAAACGTGGACTTTTTAGGCTTCCTCGCCCTGCTCTATCAGCGCTTGAAAGAGCGGCTGATGGGGCTACCCCTCCAGCCTGAGCTGGCCAGCGACGAGCTGCAGCTGTTCACCTTGTTGCTCATCGCTTTTTCGAGCGCCCTCTTAGGCTCTTTGCTGGTTTTAAAAAAGATGACCATGCTGGCCAATTCCCTCTCTCATACAATTTTGGTGGGGATTGTCATCGTCTTTTATTTGGTGCCAAGCGTCGAGGGGCGCGATTTGCCGCTAAACGCCCTTTTGCTGGCTTCTCTGGGCATGGCCTTTTTTACCAGTTTTCTCACCCAATTCCTCACAGCTAGTTGGCGTTTGCAAGAGGACGCCAGCACAGGGCTCGTCTTTACCAGCCTTTTTGCCCTCGGCATCTTGCTGGTGACCGCTTTCACCCGCTCGTCCCATATCGGCATCGAGGTAGTGATGGGCAATGTCGATAACCTGCAAGGGGAGGATCTACAGCTGGTCTTTTGTGTGGCTTTGATTAACTTGGCGCTGACCCTTCTTTTATTTAAAGAGTACAAAATCCTCTGTTTTGATGAGGCCTTTGCTAAGATCTGCCGGCTACCAGTCGGCGCCCTCTCTTATCTTTTGATGGCGCAAGTGGCTCTTTCAGCTGTCGGCGCCTTTCGCGCTGTCGGCGTCATCTTGTATTTGGCCTTCATCACCGCTCCGGCCCTCTCGGCTAGCTTGCTCACCCATCGACTCAAGACGCTGATGCTGCTTGCCGTGGCCTTTGGCTCTGTCTCTTCCCTGCTTGCAGTCGCGACAGCGCGCCATCTGCTCACTGTCTATGGTTTAGCTTTGTCAACGAGCGGCATTGCCGTAGCCTATCTCTCCCTTTTATTCCTCTTGAGCGGTGCCTGGCGCTTCTTTTTTGGTATCTTTTCTACTTTGCCGCGCCGGATATTGAATGAGTTGCCGGGGAATTTCCCTCGATGAAAGTGATGTATTTTTTTCTTCGGCGTATGTTACTATCAGAATTTGATTGCTTGGGGCCGGCAAGCGCTTGAGAAAAAGTGCTAGAAAAAAAGTGACCCCAAGGCCGACTTTGAAAATTTAGGAGACGATGAAGCGCATCAGCATATTAGGTTCTACAGGCTCGATTGGCAGGCAGGCACTGCAAGTGGTCGATCATTTCAAAGAGCAATTTGAAGTGGTCGCTTTAGCGGCTCACAGCAATATCGATCTTCTCCAGGAGCAGATTGCGCGTTATCGTCCAAAATTTGTGGCCCTGTTCTCTGAAGAACAGGCCCTGGCCCTAAAAAAGAGAGGGGTCAGCTGCCCCGTCGAAGGGGGCATGAGCGGCGTCAAAGCCGTGGCAGCAGCAGAATCGGACCTGGTCATCGCATCTATTTCGGGGACTCTCGGCATTGAGCCGACTCTCGCAGCCATCGAGGCCGGGCGCCCTGTCGCTTTAGCCAATAAAGAAACCCTAGTCTCTGCTGGGCAATTGATCATGCCGCGGGCTGCGGCCAAGGGCGTGGAGATCCTTCCCGTCGACAGCGAGCACAACGCTCTCTTCCAGTGCCTGCATGGCTCAAAGATTGCCGATGTCGACAAGCTCTGGCTCACCTGCTCGGGCGGCCCCTTCTACGGGCGCACGAAAAAAGAATTAGAGCATGTCACCTTAGAAGATGCCCTCCAGCACCCAAAGTGGCAGATGGGCGTCAAAAATACCATCGATAGCTCCACGCTCATGAATAAAGGGCTCGAGGTGATCGAGGCGCATTGGCTCTTTCAAATGCCGTTAAAAAAAATCGATGTCGTCGTCCATCCTGAAGCCCTTTTTCATAGCTTTGTCTCTTTTTGCGACGGCTCTATTTTGGGGCAGATGAATGAGCCGAGTATGATCATCCCCATTCAGTATGCGATGACATATCCCGAGCGCTTTCCCTCTTTTTTGAGCCCCTTTGATTTCAAAAAAGCATTTAACTTGCATTTTTCTCCGCCAGACTTGGAGGCTTTTCCAGCTCTAAAGATTGCCTATGACGCACTTCAGGCAGGACATAGTTATCCCGCCTACATGAATGCGGCCAATGAGATCTTAGTGGCGCGCTTTGTCAGTCGAGAGATTCGCTGGCATGAAATTGCTGAGAAATTGCAGACTCTATTGCAGAGACACTCGAGCGCTTCAGTCGCCAGCATCGAATCGGTGCTCGCTATCGATGCCGCCGCAAGAGCTGACGCTCTGCTAGTTTAACAGGCAGCCTCGGCTTTTAAAGCCAGGCTTATTATTTTAAGTTCTTTTGAGCGGCTTTACGCGGGATCCATCCTGAATCAGGTTCCCCATTTTAAATGCCCTGAAGAAATAGTTATCACATCATTGAGAGTCAAGAGATGGCAAGTTTTTCTTATTTGTTATTAGCTCTTTTAGGCCTCGGCTTTTTGATCTTGATCCACGAATTCGGCCACTATTTTATGGCTCGCCGAGTGGGCATCAAAGTCGTCGCCTTTGGGATTGGTTTTGGTCAACCCCTGTGGAGCTTTGAAAGAAATGGCACCCGCTGGCTGATCGGCTGGATCCCCTTTGGCGGCTATGTTCAGCTAGCTGGTGGAGAGGAAAGCGAAGAGGGGGCTATTCACGAGCCAGGCTCTTTTTTTGCCAGCCGCCCTTTCGACCGCATCCGTGTGCTTTTAATGGGCCCTTTGGTGAATTTAGCATGCGCATTTCTGCTCTTCACCGGCATTTGGTTTGCCGGCGGTCGGCAAAAGCCTCTCTCCGAATTCACCCATACCATCGGCTGGGTCGACCCCCATTCTGAGCTCTATGCCGAAGGGGTCCGCCCAGGTGATGTGCTCATTTCTTTTAACGATAAGCCCTATCGAGCCACCGAAGAGCTGCTGACCGTCCCCATGATGAGCCAAGGCCTCTTGACTGTCAAGGGGGAGCACGTCGACCCTCTCTCGGGAGAAAAGACTCCTTTTACCTATCAAGTTAAACCTTACCAGCATCCTTACTCTTTAGAAACGGGCTTTTTGACGAGCGGGATATTGGATATGGGGCATTTTCTCATCTGCCACAGCTTAAAAGACGCCTCCGACTCCGCAGCCTCTCCCATGGCCAACTCCGGCCTACAAGACGAGGACCGCATCGTCTGGATGGACGGCCATTTCATCTACTCAGCAGCTGATCTGAGCTCGCTTTTGAACGAAGGGCGCTACCTCTTCACCATTGAGCGTAATGGTCAAAAACTATTGGCTCGCGTTCCCAAAGTGGCGATGAGCGAATTGAAGATCGAAGGTGATTTTAAAGGGGAGATTGAAGATTGGCAATTTGAGGGAGGCATCAAGAAGCAACAAGCCTCAAGCCTAGCTTTCATCCCTTATGCCGTAAGCTCTGATTGCCTGATCGAAGGGCCCCTCTCCCTCCTCGATGGAGAGGAAGTGAACGCTCCTGAGGCGTTTTCTTCTCCTTTGGAGAGACCGTTAGAGATCGGCGATAGGATCATTGCCGTCGATGGAGAGCAGGTGAAAGACTCGGCCTCTTTGCTCTTAAGCTTGCAACAGCGGCGCGTGCACATCATTGTTGAAAAAAGCGATCGGAGTCCCTTAGCCATTGAACAGGCGACCTCCGTCTTTCAAGATGCTCACTTGGGGCCATCTGTCGCCTCCCTTTCATCTCGTATTGGCCTGATTGGCGATGAGGTGCAGCAAGAGGGGAATGCCCGTTTGCTTAAAGCTATCACCCCCAAACGCTGGGCCGAGATGACGCCGAGAGAGCAAATTCAGCAGCGCCGGCAGCGTTTGCAGGCCATTGAAGATCCTGATAAGCGCTCTTTAGCCTTGAAAAGTTTGGAGAAGCAGGAGAGTCAGCTCGTCTTAGGGGTTTATCTCTCAGACCAGCAAGTGCTATTCAACCCCGGTCCGGTAGAGCTTTTTGCTGAATCTTTGCACAGCATTTGGAAAGTGCTCAGCGCTCTCTTTTCCGGCGCCTTGAGCCCTAAATGGTTGGCCGGCCCTGTCGGCATTGTGCAGACCATTCAAAACCGCTGGGAAGTGAGCTGGCTAGAGGGCCTCTTTTGGCTGGGCAATATCAGCTTGAACTTAGGCGTGCTCAACCTCCTGCCCCTTCCTGTTTTGGATGGCGGCAAGATCCTCATCTTTGCTTTTGAATGGGTCACCGGTCGTCCGATCAAGCCAAAGACATTGGAGCGCTTGCTTTTGCCCTGCGCGGTTTTGCTTGTCGGCTTCTTTGTTTTCATCACTTACCACGATCTATTGCGCCTGTTTAATCGCCTCTTTCCTTAGCAATGCAAATCAAAAGATTTTACTTGCTAAAAAAAGGGCGCAGTTAGTACTATATGCGATATCAAAGGGGACAAAGCTTTTAGCTTTGCCCCCTCAATTTTCTTGGAAAGATGGCTGAGTGGCCGAAAGCGCGTCCCTGCTAAGGACGTGTACCCCTAAAGGGTACCGTGGGTTCAAATCCCACTCTTTCCGTAAAAGCTTTAAGACTTTTAGTCTTAAAGCTTTTTTTTTGCTTCAAATCCTTCATTTCGTATAAAATTGTATCCTTTTTTTAGTGGGGAAAATGGAGTGAAGTTCGTTTCTTGGTTTTTTATTCTATCCAGCGTCTTATCTCATCCGCTGGTTCTTACCTCCGCTCCCGCCCCTGCTTCTGCTCCTGCTTCTGCCTCTCATTCCACCCCTTCTCTTTTTGACGAAGCCTTTGTCAACCTGCCTCCGATTCCCGCTCACTTTTGGCAAAAAAGCCCGATCGAACAACGAAAGCTCATCGAGAAGTGCGCCGAGCGGGAGACCACGCAGTTTTTTTTGCGCAAAATTCACACGCGTTTTAGAAAAGGGTTAGAACAGGGAGCCTTTCAACAGGCTTTAGAGCAGCTGCAACAAGAGAGCCACCTTTGCCAAGCGTCCTTGCAAGAGGGGACTCTCTTACACGATATTGAAAGCCACTATGCGGAGAAATTTTCCCTCTTCAATGCCGCTCTTGAAGAAGCTCAAGGATCCTTCCCCTCCCTTCAAAGCCTATCTCCTCTCTCTTTAGAGGAGGCCTCTTTGATCGCTCAGCTGCTGCCCATCAAATACTTGCAAGAGAGCAATCATTACGTCGAAGAGAAAATTCACCACTGCTTCATCGAAAGCGCTTTAAAAAAAGAGATTTTTGTCATGGCCCAAAAAAGAGCGCTCATCGATCCTGAGACGGCCTCTTTTTTTACCCTCCTCATCGAAAGGGAAAGCATGCTCAAAGCTTCCAGATATGGCCAATCCAAAGACCCCCTTCCCACAACCTTAAGAAAGTTTAAAGAGCAGGTTTTGCCCAAGCTTCTCGCGGCTTTGGCCGGCGATGCCGCTTTGCATCACTTCATGCAAGAAAATAGCGCAGCTCCCACTTCTTCCTTTGTTAAACTCGAAGTCTACTTGCAAAAATTGCAAGAGGTGGAAGAGAAAAGGCCCCATCTCGCCCATTTTCCTTAAAAACACGCGAAGTGGATTCGGGCTTTAGGCTTTAAAAAAAGAGAGCTAGACTTTTGTGGCAGATCGCATTATTCTAGCAGCCTTTAAGCGTCCTCTTAAAAAGGGCGCTGTTTTGTCCCTGTTCCGTTGTTTTTTGAAAAGGTCTCATATGCAAGAGAGTAAAAAAGTGAAAGTGGCCCCTCACTCCAAAGAATCGGAGATGATGGTGCTAGGCTGTATGTTGACAAGCATCAATGGCTTGAACGTTGCCGCCGATTCTTTGGACGACTCAGACTTCTACTTCACCGAACATAAGATCATCTTTGACATCTTAAGAGCGGCCTATCGCTCTGACAAGCCTGCCGATATCCACTTAGTGAGCGAAGAGCTCAAGCGCATCAACAAGCTAGACTCTGTCGGCGGCGTTCAATACCTCACAACACTTGCCCAATACGCCGGCACCTCCGCCTATATCGAAGAGTACGTTGAGCTCGTCAAAAGTAAGTCGGTGCTGCGGCGCATGATCCAAGCTGCCCAACTCGTTGAAAAAAAAGCGCTCGACGAGCCCGAGGATGTCGGCGAAGCGCTAGATAGCGCCCAAGCCCTCTTCTTTCAAATTAGCCAAGCATCCAATCCGGCCGCCGGCATCACTTTAAAAGAAATCTTCTCTGGAGTGCGCGCTAAAAGCGCCCAGCCCTACCTCAAAGAATTGCAAGAACGGCAAGAGCGCTACCAGCAGCGCGGGCCTGAAGAGCCTGGCATCACCGGCATTCCCACCCATTTTACCGATCTCGATAAGATCATCAACGGGCTCAATAGCTCCAACTTGATCATTTTGGCGGCAAGGCCCGCGATGGGAAAGACGGCCTTTGCCCTCAATATTGCGGAAAATGTCTGCTTTAAAAGCCGTCGCGCAGTCGGCGTCTTCTCTTTAGAGATGAGCGCCGAGCAGCTCGTTCACCGTGTCGTCTGCTCGCAGTCAGAGGTGGAATCAGATAAGATTCGCACCGGAGCGATCAATGGCATCGAATACCAGCGCATTGTCGGAGCAGTCAACAGCATGCTATCGCATACGCTGATCATCGACGATCAAGCCGGGTTGAAAATTACTGATTTAAGAGCGCGCGCGCGCCGTATGAAAGAGACCCATGACATCGGCCTCATCGTCATCGACTACTTGCAGCTGATCTCCGGCTCCGGAGGCGCACGCAATGTGGAGAGCCGGCAAAACGAAATCTCTGAAATTTCGCGCATGCTCAAAACGCTTGCCCGCGAGCTCGATATCCCGATCATCTGCCTCTCTCAGCTTTCCCGTAAAGTAGAAGAGCGCCCAGGGCACAGGCCGCAGATGAGCGACTTGCGCGAATCAGGCTCGATTGAGCAAGATGCCGACATTGTCATGTTCTTGATGCGCCGCGACTACTATGACCCGCTTGACAAGCCTGGCATGGCAGAGTTGATGATCGGTAAAAACCGCCATGGCAGCATCGGCACCGTCAACTTGACCTTTCGCAAAGAGATCGCTCAATTTGTCAACTACTCGCCTCTCAAATACCAAATCGACCCCTCGCAAGCCATCGATCCAGAGATGCAAGCGGCCTTCCATCCCTTTTCTGAAGGTTAATTGATTTTGGAAGAGGCTCCTTCAATGCCAAAGGAGCCAGAGCTTCTACCTCTGCTTTTTTAAAATTGGCAGGTAAAAAAGGGAAATCAGGGATCGTTCTTTGCTTCTTTTCGCGCCCGTCTAGATAAAAGGGCTAAACTTCTATTGAAAATTTTCACAGAAACGGGTAATATCTTATAGATGGTTTTAGGCGTCGATCTCTGAATGTCTTTTTGCTTTTTTAGCAAAAATGCACCCAAGTTCAAAATCTTTGGCCGCAATCCTTAGCAGCCAAAGAAGATGCCAAAGAGAAAGGCGTAGCCTCATCTTATTTAATCTCTAGCCAGTTCATCTGGTATTGCAAATCTGAAGAGCAAGACCATTTGCCTTCAGAGCCCTTAAGAGGGGGTTTTTAAGGAATGGTCGTGACTTGTTAGTGGAGCAGACATGTCTTCTGTCAAAAAAAAGCGCAGAGTTAAGATCGCGAAGCATAAGCGCAAAAAACGCCGCCGCTTGGATCGTCATAAGAATCGATAGCTTTTAGCTATCGGTGATTTTGTGGAGCAGCTAAAACTAGCTGCTCCAGCTTTTGCTTTCCTCATTCTGAACAATTAATCCCGATTCTTGACTCCCACCTGTTAATTTAAAGAGATTCCTCTCTATCTAGAGAGATGACCTGATCTAAAAAAATCATAGAGAAAAAAACATTTATGTGGACTTACCCGGAAGATTACGATGTCATTGTCGTCGGCGGAGGGCACGCTGGATGTGAAGCAGCCTTAGCTGCGGCGCGCCTGGGAGCAAAGACGCTTCTTTTGTCGATGAGCTTAGATACCATCGGTAAGATGAGCTGCAACCCGGCTATCGGCGGCATTGCCAAAGGGCATATTGTGCGCGAAATCGATGCTCTCGGCGGCGAAATGGGCAAAGTGACCGATGCCACAGGCATTCAGTTTCGCATGCTCAACAGCACAAAAGGGCCTGCCGTCTGGGCGCCGCGCGCTCAGGCCGATAAATTTGCCTACCAGCATGAGATGAAACGACGCTTGGAACACGTGGCCGGCTTGGAAATCAAGCAAGGGTCGGTAGAAGAGCTGCTGTTTGAAAATGGCCACATCACCGGCGTCACTATCAAAGAGGGGATCAGCTACCGCAGCAAATCTGTGATCCTCACTTCCGGCACCTTCATGCGCGGACTGTTGCATATTGGCGAGACGCAGTTTTCCGGCGGCCGAGCCGGAGAGCCTCCGGCCCAAGGCCTCTCTTTAAGCTTAAAGAAGCTCAACATCGAGCTCGGCCGCTTGAAGACCGGTACCCCGCCCCGCGTGCACCGCAGATCTATCGATTTTCAAGAGACCGAAGAGCAACCCGGAGAACCGGGGATCTTCTTCTCCTACGACCCGCCCGACATGCCGCGCTTGGCGCAAGTTTCCTGCCACATCACCTACACCTCGCAACGGACAAAAGAGATCATTCAGGCTAACCTGCACCGCGCTCCCATGTATTCGGGCAAGATCCAGTCGGTCGGGCCCAGGTATTGCCCCTCGATTGAAGATAAAGTTGTGCGCTTTGCCGATAAAGAGCGGCACCAAATCTTTTTAGAGCCAGAAGGACTGCTCACCGAGGAGATCTATGTCAACGGTGTCTCCTCTTCCCTCCCATTTGATGTGCAGCTCGACTTCATCCGCAGCATCCCTGCGCTGAAGCATGCCGAAATCATGCGCCCTGCTTATGCTATCGAATATGACTATGTGGTGAGCGGCCAGATCGACCACACCTTGGCCGTCAAAAATGTACCTGGCCTCTTCCTCGCCGGCCAAATCAATGGCACCACCGGCTATGAAGAAGCAGGAGGACAGGGGCTCATGGCCGGCATCAACGCCGCTTTAAAGGTGCAAGGTCGCCCTCCTTTCGTGCTCGATCGCTCTGAAGCTTACATTGCAGTAATGATCGACGATCTAGTGACCAAAGGGCTCGATGAGCCTTACCGCATGTTCACCAGCCGCGCCGAACACCGACTCCTCTTGCGCCAAGATAATGCCGACTTACGCCTGCGCGCCTATGGCCACCAATTGGGCCTGATTGATGAGGCTCGCTTTGCCCGCTTAGAGAATAAACGGCAGATTTTAGAGCAAGAAGTGCAGCGCTTTCATAAGGTGTTTCAGACCATCGAAGGCAAAGGATATTCGCTTGCCCAGCTGCTCTGTCGCCCGGAATACAGCTATTTAAAGCTGCTTGCCCTCTATCCCGAGCAGGTGCGCGACTTTGGCGCCGACATCAACCAGCAGATCGAGTTCAACCTCAAGTACCGCGGATATATCGACCGGCAAAATACGGAAGTGGCGAAATTACAGCAAAGCGAGCGCATCAAGCTGCCCGAACAATTCGACTACGCCTCTGTCGTAGGCTTGAGAAAAGAAGCGGTGCAAAAATTGACCCGGGTCATGCCGGCCAATTTAGGGCAGGCCTCTCGCATCTCTGGCGTCTCACCAGCCGATATCTCCATCTTGATGGTCGCTTTGGCTAGGCCTTAGACCCGCATCTTATTACCGCTGATTTGAGCGGGAAGAAAGTGAGCAGGAAAAAAGGGGAAAGGCGCTGCCTCTCCCCTAAGTACTAACCCCTCTCTGGCAAAGGAGCCAAGGCCCCTTTGAAGTCCTCATTTTCCTTTTAAGTCTTCCGCTTCCACCTCCTGCCCAGCAAAGGGCCAAAATCCTTTTGGCTTTTTAAAAAGATCAAGGGCATAAAATTTCCCCTTTTATTTTTTAACATGGGGCTTACGATCGCTTTTATTTTTGGATATGCAATAAAATGGGATATTTTCAATTATTCATTAATAACTTTTTTATTTAAAATAATACTATAAACCCCTAGAATTGAAATTAGGGCAAAGTTGAAGTTTGGCTCGCAAAAAAAAATGGGGGTTGTAAAATTTTGTAGGGAGGAGTATCTCGTCAGAATAATGTGATTGACACCCCTTAGACATTGTGGGCGAAAAACGTTTTTTAGAGGACCTATTATGGAGCAAGCCTGTATTTTTGCAGAAGGAGAGGTGCTAAGTTCTTTATACGGCCAAGGCTTAGAAATCTCTTTGTCTAGCATTGAGGGCGTTGTGTGGTTAAAGAAAAGGGGCGAAAGTGAAAACATGGCCGCTTTGCTCGATGGGGACCTGCTGCTTGCCAGGGGCGTTGTTCTCGATGATGTGTTAGAAAAGGCTTCCTCCGTCATCGTTTTGACTAAAAAGCCCGCCTTGCTTGCGGGCTCTTCTTTAAGCTATGATGACTTTTTGCAGCTGCCAGTCGACCCCGATGAGTTGAATCTGAGAGTGAAGCGCGCTTTAACCTCGCGCAAGACGCAAAAGCATGTGGAAGAATTGATTTTTGAATTGCGCGATCAAAGCGGCAAAGATAGCTTGACTCATGTCTACAATCGTAAAATGTTGCAAGAGGTGTGCAACGGGCATAGCCCATGTCTCAATAAAAGCTCCCTTTCCAAAGTGTGTTCTTTGATGATCGACATCGACCACTTCAAAAGCATCAATGACACCTTTGGGCATTTGGTTGGCGATGAAGTTTTAATTGAGCTGGCTAAGCGGCTACAAGATCATTTGCGAAAAAATGACTTAGTCTTTCGGTTGGGCGGGGATGAATTTTTAGTCCTCTTGCCCGATACAGATCTAGAGCAAGCCCTCTTTGTCGCTGAAAAGCTGTCTTTGCAAATTGGAAAGATTCCATTCCAAACCAAAGGAGGACTTG
>JARBTN010000024.1 GCA_029240195.1 Chlamydiales bacterium | reverse complement strand
GCTCTCAACCTCAAATATTTTGCTTTAGAAGAAATAGGCAGGGAACCGGCCAAATTCAAGCCTGTGGATCATGCTCAGACGGGGATGGCAACATCTAAGTTTAATGGGATGAATCAGGAAGCCGCCACTAGAATTTTAATTTAATGGCGGTAGTTCACAGCTCAAATAATCGCACGCCACTGATGCAAAACCATCTCATTTAAATCTGTATGCTCAGGGCTCCAACCGAGCAAGCGCACAGCCTTTTGAAAATCGGCCACTAAAATAGCCGGGTCTCCAATGCGCCGTGGCAAAATTTCTCGGTCTAGCGAGCTGCCGGTGATCACTTCCACCGCTCGAATCACCTCGAGTACAGAAAACCCCCGGCCTGCACCGAGATTAAAGACTTGCGACTGCCCTCCGCCCCTTAAAAACTCAAGCGCCAGCAGGTGGGCGCGCGCTAAATCCACCACGTGCACATAATCGCGCACGCAGGTGCCGTCTTTTGTGGGATAATCATTGCCAAAAATGCGTGCACGCCGCTCCCCGCTTAACACCTGCTGCAAGAGAAGGGGAATTAAGTTGTTCTCTTGCCGCTGCCCAATTCGGATGCTGCCATCCAAGGAGGCGCCAGCAGCATTGAAATAGCGCAGCGCTACATACTTTAAGCCAAAGGAATGCTCGCAGTCGGCCAATATCTCTTCGACCATCAGCTTAGTGCGCCCATAGGGGCTAATCGGATGAAAGGGCGCACTCTCTTGGATAGGCACTTCATCGGGCACGCCAAAGATGCCGGCCGAGGAGGAAAAGATCAGATGAGGCACTTGGTATTTTTGCATGCACTCTAAGAGGATAAGCGTATGCGCGACATTATTTTGATAGTACTTGAGTGGCTCTAAAAAAGACGCGCCAATATCGGTCAAGGCGGCTAGGTGAATAACGGCATCGATTGAATGCTCTTTAAAGATGCCCTCTAAAAAATGGGCATCGCCTATGCACCCTGTCAAGCAGCTGGCGGGCAGGCGCACCCCCGGACGCACCCCATTATCGATCACCAAAGGAAAATAGCCATCCCTTTTTAAGTGCTGAACGAGATGAGCGCCAATATATCCAGCGCCTCCCGTAACCAATACGTTAAGCTGCGGCATCTCAATCCCTCTCTAAAAAGTTGACTATATAGAAGATCTTGCTTTTAACAAAAAAAGGCAATAATCTAAATAGGGGAGAAAAAAAATCCTTGAAGATCGACACTGCCGACAGTCTCTAAAATCCTCAGGCAATCGAGTCTATTTACTTTATATGATTCATTATTATACTGTAGATTTTTTGAAGATGTCTTTACAAAGACCCCCTTCCGGTCGATAAAAAATCCGCTCTTAAGAGCAAAGCGCATTTTAGATGATGACCTTGAGCCTAAAACTTTAAATAAACGCCTGTCAAACCTTTTTTATCTCAAGATCACTTCTCTTTGAACAAAAAATTTGCGCATTCCCGCTCCTTTAGGAGCGAGCTGTTCAATAAATGCGTCAAAGTATTTTCCAATTAAGGCTGACCCGAATGAACGATGAACGCTCAAGCAACGAAGAAAGTTTAAGAGAACTTCAATTTTCTAAAGAACAAGGCTTTTTCGACAAAAGCTCCTTGATCGGCGGGCTCATCGCCGCTCTCTTCGTTGCTATGCTCTTTCTCTTATTTCATCTGAGAGAGGACCGCATTGAAATTTTGGAGCTCAACACAACCGCCTCTCGCTATATCGTTGCCCAAGTGGGATTCGATTTCTTAGATGAAGAAGCGACCATCATCTTGCAAGAGTCGGCCGCAAGAGATATCAATAACATCTACTCCATCTCCCGCAAAAAAATTGCTGAAGTGCAGAGCTCATTTGAAAACCACCTGGCCAAAGATGCTGACTGGCGAAAGGACGCTCCGCAGAGCACCTTTGAAGAGATGTACCAGGCCGTCGATGAACTGGCCAAAAGGCTGAGCCAGATTCGCTTCACCGACTCCCGCACCTTAAAAAAGGCCAGCAAAGCTAATTTGGCCGACCAAAATTACTATGTGTTCAACCCCGGCGACATCTCCCGCGAGACATTCATTCCATTAGAAATCTGGAATGCCGAAGCCGAAAAAATGAAAGAGCCCTACCAAAAAGAGACCATTCAGCTCCTCTTCTCCTACTTTGAAGAGCGGACCTGGAAATTTGAAGAAGATCCAGCCTCTAAAAAAGCACTGCAAACACTGGCTAGGCAAAACGTCGCTCCCAAATTCACCCATATCGAAGCGGGCAGCCGCCTCATCGACCAAGGCGATCTAGTCACCACTCGCCACTTAGCCATGCAGCAAGCCATGAAGCAAGCCCTCAACGAAAGGCGCAACCTTTGGCATTCAGCCACCCTTCTAGGCAGCTTGCTGGCAGCTTTGCTCATCAGCTACCTATCCATCGCCTACTTTAAGTTTTGCTTTCCTTCCGCCTACTCCTCTAATCGCAAACTCTTCCTCATCTTCACGATCTGCCTGCTGACGATCTGTTTAGCCAAACTTTATGAGTCTTGGATGCTCAGCACCACTAGCTCTGTGACAGACTACCTGCGCTTTCCCCTATTTGTCCCCTTCGCCACCATCTTGACCATCGCCCTCCTCTCTCCGGCAATCGCCACTTTTGTCAGCTGCTTCTTATTGCTTATCTTGACAGTCACCCTCGCCGTCGAGCGGCAAAACTTCCTCCTCATCAACTTAGTGCCCACTTTTATTGCCATCTTAAACGATAAGGCGCTGCACCGGCGCAAGGATGTCTTTATCGTCTCTGCTAAAGCATGCGCTGCCAGCATTGTGACCATCCTCTCCCTCCACCTCTACGATCAGACGCTTCAGACATCGCTTCTCACCGATACCATCAGCTGCATGCTGTTCATGCTTTTGACAGCCGTCCTCGTCGTGGGCCTCTTTCCCCTCTTAGAGTCGACATTTAAAATCATGACCGATGTCACGTTGACCGAGTACATGGACCCCAATAATGAGTTGTTGCGGCGCTTGACCATCGAAGCCCCAGGCACCTACCAGCATTCTGTCGTCGTCGGCAGCCTGGCCGAAATGGCCAGCATGGCGATTTCCGCCAACGGCCTATTCTGCCGAGTGGCCTGTCTCTACCACGACATCGGCAAAATTCCAATGGCCCAATACTTCACCGAAAATCAGCAAGGGGGCATGAATATCCACCAACTGCTCACCCCCAAAGAATCGGCCCAAGTGATCATCCAGCATGTCAGCGAAGGGGTGGCCATGGCCCGCCGCGCCGGTCTGCCCGAGCGCTTCATCGACATCATCAAAGAACACCACGGCACAACGCTAGTCTACTACTTCTACCGCAAACAGCTAGAGCTCGTCGGCGGACAAAAAAGCTTAGTCGACGAAAGGCTCTTTCGCTACGCTGGCCCGAGACCCCGCTCCAAAGAGGCCGCCATCATCATGATCGCCGACTCCTTCGAAGCCGCCTCCCGCTGCCTCGATGTGGTCAGCGAAGACTCCCTGTACCAGCTGATCGACTCTTTAGTGAAACAAAAGATGGAAAGCGGCCAATTCGATGAGTGCTCGCTGACATTTGAAGAGCTCTGCACGGTAAAAAAAGTGATGTGCAAAGGGCTGTTGGCCACCGGCCACGCCCGCATCAAATACCCCACCCTCACCTCTGAAGGCTCCGCCCAAGACGCTTGATTTCTTTTTGAGAGGGGGCTCTCTCGCCCCTTCCAAGCCACCCCTTTCCAAAAGCCAAGGCCTTTGGAAGCCAGCACTTTTAAAAGCCCTGTCCTTCAGCACTCCTCATCGCTACTAAATCCCCTCAGATTAAATATGGCCTCAAGCCTAGGTTGAGCATCGATCCCTGAACAGTTCAGCCAATTTCTTTTAATTTCTCCTGTTTATTTAAAAAATATAGTGTTTATTTAATATTAAATATATAATACATGCAATATAATCTTAAATTGAAAATTATATTATATATAAATTAAGGAGCATCATGAGCCCAATTAAAGAGACCTATCCACAGACGCCCATCTTTCAGGCTAGATATCATGAGAGCAATAAAAAGCCGCAGACGACAAAAATGGGTATTCTTTACGATGTTGTTTCAACTATCATCTTTCCCATAGGTCTGGCTCGCTTAGCAAAACGTGGCATTCACCGCTTAATTGGACGCTTGGCAATTTTGCCAGCGCAACGAGGAAAGATGACACAGCTTCGAAAAAATCGAGCCGAACTGCTGGCTTCAAAAGAGTATGGAGCCTCAGCAGTCTTCTTCAAGGCTGCCGATGGCATTCAGCTAGAAGGATCTTACATCAAAGCTAGACAAGAAGGGTCAACCTCTAAAACGCTCATCTACTTCAATGGCAATGGCGAGTTTCTAGAGAAAAATAGTTTAACCCCTACCCCCTATATCCCAGAGGAAAAAATTTTAAACTGGTATCAAGAAGAGTGTGATCAATGCATTCTTGAGGGTGAAGAGCTTCCAGATTTAGATGCATATAAAAAGCAGTACAATCAACCAAATGTTTTAGATATTTATTTAAACCAAGGGTATAACGTTCTTTTCTTTCATTACCGAGGCGTCGGCGCAAGTCAAGGCACTGCAACGGCAAAAGGGTTGATTCAAGATGGAGAAGCCGCTTTTCAATATGTCCACTCGCACCTTGGCACTCCGGAAAAAGATATCGTACTCTTTGGCCATTCCCTGGGCGGGGCTGTGGCAGCTAGCGTCGCTGAAATGCATCCTCAGGTGGGCCTTTGCCACGATCGCTCTTTTTCTTCCCTCAACCGGGAAGTCTATCATTTGCTAGGCCAAGATTTACCTTGGCTAGGCTCTATTGCCTCTAAAATCACCTCGGCTTTGGGCTGGGAATTTTCCTTTGACCCCTCTTTAAAAAAGGCTGGCAAGACAAAACTTGTCCTCTATCATAGAAAAGATGGCGTCATTCCTTATGCAGCAAGCCTTGCAGCCCATATTAAAGCCATCAATCAAAGTAAAGAAAAAAAAGCAGAAGAAGTTTTAGATGGAATTGAGCTGCATGCGTTAGAAAAAGGAGATTATAGCCACCATTTTGCTGAACTAGAAAAGCTATTTAAAGATGGGAAAATTACAGAGAGGCAAAAAATAAGAGAGGAAAGAAACCTAAAAAGAGCCATTGGCATGGATTATCATAACAAGCCTTTATCCCTAGAGGAAACGAAAAAGGTGAGTGCATACTTTCAGGAAAAAATTTCTGATGCTTGAAAAAAGATAAAAAAGACAAAAGCCCATTTGTCTTTAAGTTTAAAGGCAAATGGGCTTTGGCGTATTTATTTTAAAAATTCGGCGGCAATCAGCGCTTCGAGCTTTAAAGTGTCCTTGCCAAAATTGCGGATGCCCTCGCTCAGCTTTTCAACAGCCATGGCATTTTCATTGAACATCCAACGAAATGCCTTTTCATCGAGGATTTTTTTCTCGACTTCTGCTCTTTTGGCAGCGGCCTCATCGAGCTTTTTCTCAACTGAACCGGCAGTGGCCTCAAGCTCAGATAAGAACTTGGGCGCAATCGTCAACAGATCGCAACCGGCCAGTTGCAAGATCTCATCTTTATTTCTAAAGCTCGCGCCCATGACTTGCGTCTTGTAGCCGAATTTTTTGTAGTAAGTAAAAATTTCCTTCACCGACAACACGCCTGGATCCTCTTCAGGAAGATACTGCGGGGCTCCTGCTTGCTTAGCATACCAGTCTAATATCCTTCCGACAAAGGGCGAAATTAAGGTGGCCTTTGCCTCACCGGCTGCCATGGCCTGCGCCAAGCTAAAGATCAAGGTCATGTTGCAATGGATGCCCTCTTTTTCCAACTCTTGGGCCGCTTGGATTCCTTCCCAAGTGGATGCGAGCTTGATCAAGACGCGCTTGCGGTCGATGCCATTTTTTTCAAAGGCTTTAATCAACACATGTGCCTTTTCAATATTCTTGGCTGTATTGAAAGAGTGGCGCGCATCCACTTCAATAGAGACGCGGCCCGGCACAATCTTTAAAATCTCCAGCCCAAAGCGGATCATCAGATGGTCTAAGATATGCTCCATCTCGGCTTTTTTATCTGTCACATGCAATGCTTTGACTTCGCGCACAGCCTCTTCAATCAAATAGCGGTACTGGGGCAGCTGCGCTGCTTGATAGATCAAAGACGGGTTTGTCGTCGCATCGGTGGGCACAAATTTGCGGATGGCGTCAATGTCGCCTGTGTCAGCCACAATGGTCGTCATCTGCCTGAGTTGACTCAGTTGGTTCATTTTTATCCTCCATATTTCTGCTTTCTAAAAGAGCTTTCCCTTAGAAGAATAGCAGTCCATTTCCTTTATCGGCAAAAGAGGACAATCGTTTGATACTTCTAATGCCTCATTTTGCCTTTCTTTGATAAAGAGAGGCTGTGAAAAATTTTTTCCCTCCCCTTAAATTTTGGATTTCTATTCAGCTTGAATCGATCAAGAGAATTTTCCTGGGGGCTTAAAATGCAAGACTTCCTAGCAGCTAAAAGGCAGCTACAAGCACCTCCGTTCCTCAGCCTAGAAGGGATTGGCAGGGAAAAAGCTTCTTTTAAAGCGAGCAAAACCACAAAAAAAGAGCCTTGGCATGGAACATGCTTAAGAAGTGGGGAGGATTTGTTAAAACAAAGCGCTTTCTCAATCAGGCGATCTTTCGGGGGAAAGGGAGTTTGTTTGAGGCGTTTTTCTTGGCAAACTCTCGCTTATCAATACCGCTTCCAAAGTGTGCCGGCTACTCTCCTCAGGCCCAAATGTAGCCCGTCTCGGTATGGTCAACCAGACAGGCCGCTTTGGAGGCTTCCTTTTATAGACGCTTTCTTTGCCTTGCAATCTCATAAGCTGCCATGGCAAAGGCATTAGCGACATTCAGTGAGTTCTTTCTCCCCACTAAGGGGATCTCTAAAAAATCATCTGCAAGCTCTAAAGCCTTTTGGCTGCATCCATCCTCTTCATTGCCGACAACTAAGGTAAAGGTCTCGGGAAAGGGATAGCTGGAAATGCTGCTTGCCCCTTCCGCCGTCTCTAGGACGAGGAGCGGTCGCGGCAAAAGCTCCAGGGGAATATTTTGCCGTCCCTCTACCCACTGCCAACAGCCCATTGAAGTGGACTGCACTCCCGGGTGTTCTATAAAGGGCACATGCTCTGAGGCATAGATGGTGCCGAGCGAGAGGGCCTCAACTGTGCGGATAATGCTTCCGACATTATGGCAAGAACGCAGGCGATCTAAGTAGATGGCGACTGGCAAAGGAGAAGCGCTGGTGTGCCGGTCATTTTGCCGGATTGAAGGCAGCAGGCGATGCTCTTTGATGCCAAGCTTTGCTTGCCTGAGGTGGAAATGGAAGCGATCGGCCACCTCTTTCAAATTCTCGGAGAGAGTAGATAACCCCATCCACTCAGCAAAGAGGTGATATTGCGCGATGTAGATTTCCTTTTCCGGCCGCCCTTCTAATAGCGCCTCATAGAGGGCGCGCAAATGCTCTGAGCATTTCTTATGCTGGCTCTCAAGGGCAATCTTTTGAAATTTGCTCTTTGTAAACATGGCGCCATTTTTTTAACTGATGAGAAGAGGCCTTTTGAAACCCTCTTATCAAACTAAAGGTCGATTTCCTTCCGCGTCAGCGGATTGGAAATTGATCTTTCAATGAAATAAAAAGGATTCCAAAGGGCCTCGCCCTTTGGCGGTGAGGGGTTTGGGGAGAGGCGAGCAGCCTCTCCCCAACCTCAAAGCCTTAGAGCGATTTAAGCGGGGCGGCTGGCTAGGTAGTCGTCTAGCGAACCTGGGTGGATGCAGATGCCGTTTGGCTCAAAGGAGATGATGCGCGTGGCAACTTGGGCTATCAGGCTGCGGTCATGGCTGGCGACAATGACAGTGCCTTTGTACTCTTCAATGCCCCAAGCGAGCGCCGATACAGCCTCCAAATCGAGGTGGTTGTTGGGCTCATCGAGGATGAGGACGTTCTTCTCAAGCAGCATCATCTTGGCGATGATCAGCCGAGCGGTCTCTCCGCCGGAGAGGGACTTGATCGGCTTAAAGGCATCGTCGCCGCCAAAGAGCATCTTGCCCAAGACGCTGCGCACCTCTTGGTCATAGACGCCCGACTTCAATTGCTTGAGCCAGTCAAAGGCATTGATCTCTAGCGATTTATCGATCACTTCGGCATGGTTTTGCGGGAAGTAATCGATCTCCACTTGGTGGCCAGGGGTGATGGTGCCGTGATCGGGCGTAAGCACTTGAGCTAGCAATTTAAGCAGCGTCGTCTTTCCACGTCCGTTATTTCCAATGACGCCCACTTTTTCGCCGCGCAAGATCTCGAGGTTGAGATGCTCAAAGACCGGTGAATCGCCGTAGCCCTTGCTTAAATCCTCTCCCTTCAAGACAACTTTGCCCGATTGCACTTGCCCCATTGGAAAGCGAATGTATGGCCTTTGGATATTGGACTTTTTCAAGTCTTGCGGCTGCAACCGTTCGATTTCGCGCACTCGAGACTGCACCTGGCTGGCCCGCGTTCCTGCGCCGAATTTGGCGACGAAATCTTGCAGCTGGCTGATCTTTTTCAAGCGCGACTTGGCATCTGCTTCTGAGCGCTCGCGCACAGCGGTCTTGGCAATCAGCATCTGGTCGTAGTTGCCAGGATAGACAATCACCGTCTCGTAGTCGATGTCGGCGATGTGCGTGGTGATGGCATTTAAGAAATGGCGGTCGTGGCTGACGACGACCAGGCACCCTTTGTAGTTCTTCAAGAAATTCTCCAGCCAGCCAATCGATTCCATGTCGAGGTGGTTGGTCGGTTCATCCAAGAGCAGAGCGTCGGGAGCGCCGAATAGGGCCTGGCAAAGGAGGACGCGGAACTGTTGGTCGAGAGGAATTTGCCGCATTGTCTTTTCATAGTGGTCTGGATTGACCCCCATCCCTTCGAGGAGAATCTCGGCGTCGCTGTCGGCCACATAGCCATCTTCTTCGGCGATGATGCCCTCGAGCTCGCCAAGTTTCATGCCCACTTCGTCGGTCATCTCAGCATCGTAGAGCGCATCTCTTTCTTGGAGAGCTTGCCAAAGCGGCTGGTTGCCCATGACGACGACATCGCGCACCATAAAGTCTTGGTATGCTTCAATATTTTGCCGCAGCATGCCGATGCGGTGAGGCAAGACGATCGATCCTTGATCGGCCTTTTCCATTCCCATCACAATCTTTAAAAACGTCGATTTGCCGGCTCCATTGGGCCCAGTCAAGCCGTAGCGAGCCCCTTTGTTAAAAGTGACGGTGACGTCATCGAAGAGAATCCGCCCGCCGAAGGTCTTGGTAACGCGATCTACAGTGATCATAATCTTTCCTTAAAAAAATAAATCCAATGGAACAAAATAACAGAAAAAGAGGTTAATGCTCAAGGAGAAAGGACGCCCAAACGGCCATGTCTTGGCAAATTAGCGGCAGACAGGCGGGATTTTAGGCGCGGGGGTGGGCTTGGTCGTACACTTTCTTTTTTAACTTAGGCGACACTTGGGTGTAGATGGTTGTCGTCGACAGATTGGTATGGCCGAGCAGCACCTGAATGGTCTTGAGGTCCATGCCGTTTTCTAGCCAATGGGTGGCGATGGTATGGCGAATGGTGTGAGGAGTGATTTTATTGGCCAATCCGCTCATCTTTAAATATTTGTCGAATTTACGGTCGACTGAGCGCGTCGTCAGGCGCGTGCCAAGCTTATTTAAAAAGATGGCTTCGGAATCCGCCTCTGCTAGATGTCCCTCCATATCGATTCCCCGCTCGGGGTGTTTGAGGTAAGCGATCATCCAGTCAGCGGCATTTTTGGTGATGGGAACGATTCGCTCCTTCTTGCCCTTCCCTTTTAAGCGCACGCGCAAGTTAGAGGGATCGAAATCGACCCGATTGAGACTGACCAGTTCGCTAACGCGCAGGCCTGAACTATAGAAGAGCTCCATGATGACCCGGTCGCGAAAGCCTAAGTATTCTTTTGTATCGGGCTGGTCAAATAGTTTCATGACGTGCTCATAGCTGAGCGATGAGGGGATCTTTTTATCAAGGCGCGGGCTCTCAATCTCCTCGGCAGGGTTTAAAGAGATCAACCCCTGAGTGCAGGCAAATTTAAAGAAGGTGCGCAAAGATGACAAGCGGCGCACAAGCGTCCGCTTATTGGGCTGGCTTTCGCGCAGCCACGCCAAAAATCCGCGCAAGGTTTTGCGCGAGATGCGGCTTAAAGGAAGGGATTCTAGCCCCTCTTGCGGCCGCGCTTCATAAGAGGTTTGATACTGAATCTTGGGCGGCCGCTCCTCGATAGGCACCTCTTGCAGCCAAGTCTCTTCCAAATACGTCTTTAGCGAATTCAAATCGATGCTATAGTTGCGAATGGTGTGTTCAGACGCATCTTTAATGACCTTTAAATGGCGCAAGAACTGATAAGCGGCTTCGATAAACATAAGGAAGAAGGGCCCTGTTTAAATTTGCGAGAAAGGTGAAGTTTAGACCAATGGGCGCAAATTTTTCTATCATGATCTCAAAAGAACGATTTTCTTTATCTAATTTTAACTTAAGTGCATTATAATCTCTCTTTTAATCCCTTAACCCGGTGGATTTTATGGTGCTCAACACTGTTGTCAGTTCCTATCGCTCATTCTACCTAGAAGGCCCTGCCCAGGTAGACCCTCTCGCCAGCTATGGTAAGCAGACAGGCAAGCAAATGGTGCGGGCTAAGGCGCGCTACCCAAAGCTCAACAAAAATTGGCAGGCGATGAAAAAGCCGGCCCACCTGCTCTTCTTGCTTCTCATCTCCCCCGGCCTCCTCTTAGTGGCCCTGGTCTTATGCGCCACAGGCTATCTCAAATTGCCCGCTCTCTCTAGCCGGCAGCGCTTATTTTTTTCTCACCTCATGGCGCGCGGCAAAGACTTTTGGCTGCATTTAAGAAATAGAAAACTAGAAAGAAAGCACGCAAACTGAAGAAAAAAATGCCTCCCTTTCGCTCGACTGTCAATACGCAAGCAGATATCAACCAATTGAAGATTTTAGAAGAGGCGGATACGGCCCTAAAAAATCAGGGCCTGTCCCCTCTCGAAAGGCACTATCGCATGGAGGATGTCAAGCAAGCCCTCTACTGCTCGGGCTTTCAAGCCGATCCTCTCGGCGACATTCAAAAGCGAGCATGGCTCCACTCAACCCCTATCGGCAGAATGATCTCTCATCCTTGGCTCAAGCTATTTAAAAACTATGCTGTCGCCATCCCTGAAGAGGCTACCGATTGATTGCCTGTTGAATACAAAGGCGGGTCAAATTAGCTCGGCAAGTTAAAAATTTTATCCACTAAAACTCTTGACTTGCCGTGCTAAGGTGATTCGGGATTTTCTATAGCAGGGCGCGTCTGAGCCGCATGCAGCTGAGAAGAGGCTTGAGGCCACTGAGAAGACGGAGCATATAGCATTTGATGAGGCATATTATAGCCCGTATAGCCTTGTATCATGCAAGGGTAAGAAGGAGGGGGTGGAAGGTTCACGTTGAAGGCAACTTGGCTGCGATTATCGACGCGGTTATCAGAGTGATCGTCGACTTGCAACGTCTGAGTCACCACCTGCTTTTTGATGGAGGGCAATTTCTCCTGCATCCACTGTCCCATGCGGCAATTGATGGCCTGGTTGGCAAGCAGAAGCGAGGCGATGACTACGATGCAGACTATGCCCTGCCCGCTTCCGATGAAGCCGGTTCCAAAAAGGCTAGAGGCCACAAACGCAATTTTCATAATCAGCCCAATCAGCGAAATATTGGTGATGGTATGTGCAAGGCCCACGAGCCCCACATCAAAAATGCCGGTGGGAGAGTAGCCCTTAAAAAAATCGGCGAACTGGCCCAATCCGAAAGAGAGAAGTTGTATCATGGCATGATCCCATGTTTTTCGCACTTAATGAAAGAAAGGGAAGATAAGTATCTTCCCCTCTTTAAGGCGCTTTGTAGCGTTTTGCCACAAATGCAGGCCTTGAATGGTGTTTTAGTCGACAAAGGTATAGATGCCGGGGCTATTCTCTAAGCTTTTTGTCTTTTTGGAGTAAGAGGTATAGGGAGTTTTTAGGTAAGAGGAGGCGGTTAGAACCTGCTTTAATAGCAGACTCGAAAGGGGAACTTTAGTCAAGGCGACTTCTTTTTTTACTGATTCCATAAAAGCAAATCTCCTTAGGAGACAATGAGTGTGCAATGATCTTTCGCCAGCTACTTTAAGCTAAAGCGAATTTCAAAAGTCCGATAGAACTTTTGCGCTCACAACTTCTTTTGCCGAAAACCTCACTGTTAAAGTTAAAAAAAAACGCTCTTCTATACCTTCTTTAAACTTTAAAGAGCTTTTTATGTCAATTTTTATTTTAATCCCAAGCGAATATCTATACCCTGTTAAATGAAAAACGGGCGCCTAAAGAGCGCCCGTAAAAGGTATTAAAACCCATATTCTTTTAAATCTTCAAACGTCTCGACAATTCGGTCAATTAACCCAAACTCCAAAGCTTCTTGCGCTGACATCCAATTGTCGCGGTCGAGCGCTTTATCGACTGTCTCTATATCTTTGCCAGTCGCTTCTGAGTAAAGGCGCACCAAGTTGCCGCGCGTCTTTAAAATCTCGCGCGCTTGAATATCTAAGTCAGTTGCCTGTCCTTTGAACATTCCCGATAAAGAGGGCTGGTGAATCATGATGCGCGCGTTGGGCGTCGCCAGACGGCTGCCCTTATCGGCCACTAAGCTCAAGACAGACCCCATCGAAGCAGCAAGCCCTGTCACTAAGGTGACGACGGGAGAGCGAATCATCTTGACCTGATCCCAAATTGCAAAACCAGAATCGATCGATCCGCCTGGGCTGTGAATAACGAGCAAGATCGGCTTGCCCGGTTCGACCAAGTCCAGATACCACAATTTCTTAATGGCATCTTCAGCACTGTCGCTATCGATCCCTTCCGCCACAAAAATACGGCGCGCATCGATTAAAGATTGATCGATCTTATCTTGCAGCTTGATCATCGACTGGCCGCTTTCTGACTTTGCCATATTAAATGTTCTCCTTTCCATAATTTTGAGTGCTCACACTTGATCTCATTATTGGCAGCAGAGTGTCCTTTTTTGCAAGGATAATGCGCTATTCACGCTAAAGAAGTCGTCTCGAGCAAACCCGGATACAGCTTGAAGTGAGAAAGCAGCTCTAAGCTTCTCTCCCGCACCTTTCTTTGTATCGAAGTATCCAACTGATACTGAGCTTTGCCCTTTCCATTGATAGAAGGCGCCGGCGAAGTGGCCTTCAGCACAGTGACAATCATGCGGCCAATTTCGCGCATCTCTGCCTCTTTCATGCCAAGCGTCGTCAATGCCGGGGTGCCGATCCGAATGCCGGAAGTGTACCAAGCTCCATTTGGATCATTGGGGATGGCATTGCGGTTAAGCGTGATGCCACACTCTCTGAGAGCCGACTCCGCCTGGCGACCGTTCAAACCGAGGGAGGAGACATCGACGACCATCAAATGGTTTTCAGTGCCGTGAGAGACGATACGCAAGCCTTCGGCCATGATCTCTTCAGCTAAGCTCTGTGCATTTTTCACAATCTGATGGGCATAGTCGACAAAGGAGGGCTGTTTGGCTTCGCGGAAGGCCAGCAGCTTGGCGGCAATGACATGGGGCAAGGGGCCTCCTAAAACCAACGGGCATCCCTTGTTGATAAAGGTGCTAAACTCTTCTTTTGCTAAAATGAAGCCGCCCCTTGGCCCACGCAGCGTCTTATGCGTCGTCGAGGTGACGACGTCGGCATAGGGGATGGGATTGTACTCCCCTTGAAACACCTTTCCGGCAACAAGGCCTGAAAAATGGGACATATCGCAGAGAAGGACGGCATCGACAGAGTCGGCAATCTCTTTCATCTTGGCGAAGTTGATCTTTTTGGAGTAGGAGGAGTAGCCGGCAATCAAAATGAGCGGCCGCTCTTGCTCAGCCAGCTGCTGAATGGCGCTATAGTCGAGCTCTTCTGTCTGAGGATCGACATCGTAGGAGACAGACTGCATCATCTTCGAGGAGATATTATGCCGGTAGCCGTGCGTCAGATGCCCTCCCGAGCCGAGGGCCATGCCCATCATCTTTTGGTTGATGATGATTTGCCGCAGCATCTCATGCTCGGCGACGCTCAGCTGATCGACATTCTTTTTGCCCAATAGCTCTAGCTCCGGCTGCTGCACGCGTGCCATCAAAATGGCCCAGTAGGCGACTAAGTTGGCGTCGGCGCCCGAGTGGGGCTGCACGTAGGCGTATTCGGCATTAAAGAGGCTTTTCACCTCTTGAACGGCCAAGTCCTCGATCGTGTCGACATTTTCACATCCTGCGTAAAAGCGGTGATGCGCATATCCTTCGCTATATTTATCGGTCAAAAGATTGCCCATTGCCAACTGAACAGGTAATGAGGAGTAGTTTTCAGAGGCAATCAGCTTTAGAAAATGGCGCTGGTCTTGTAGTTCCTGGACAATGGATTTGGAAACTTCAGGTGCAGTCTTGGCAATGCTCTCTAAAGAAGCTAAATAGGCGATCACCTCAAGCTGTTGTTGCTCGATTGGCGTCTGATTTAAATAGGTGCGCAAGGGGGACATTTTTCACTCAATATTAAATTGCTCGATGTTAATACCAGATAAAACTGCCCCAGGCCTTGGGGAGGGGGAGAAGAATATCTTAAGAAAACTTTGCTCCTTTTTCAAGTTAAAAACCTGCATCGCAGGGCATAAAAATGATTGTAGGGAGAGCGTGCTTTTAAAAAAAGAAGAAAGGCTATTCCTAAACTCTATTTAAAAACATGCGAGCGATAAACTTTATTTTATAAAAATTAGCCCCGCCCTTTATGATTTTGGGCAATTGCCAATCCATGACAACTAGGGAGCGCTATGCAACCTTTTACCCCCTCAGCGCCAGGGCTTTTTGCCCCACCCCTTCCTCAAGGAGAAGAGGCGCAGCAACCCCAATCTTTAACTTTTTCAGATATCCCAGACCTTGTCAAAGAGCAGATCTTTGCCCTTTTAAGCGCGCCGCCCCTTAAAACCGCCTCAAACCAAGCGCGCCTGGTCAACCGAGAGTGGAATGAAGAATACCGCCTTTTCAACAAAAGAGAGCACTTGACGCTCAGTAGAGGCAAAAGCGACGGCACTTTGTCCTTTAACCAATTCCTCGATCAGCTCCATGGACTCAAACATTTAAAAGGGCTGACCATTGAGGGCCTCTCAGAAAGCCAATTCAGGTGCTTGCTCTCCCACCCCCTATTTAAACGCCTAACGGCAGTCGACATCGATTTAGACCAGGTGGAAAGAAACCCCACAAAAGAGGAAATTGAAGATAAGATTAACCAGTTGAAAAAGCGCCTGTTGTCCGTTTGGATCTCTATCGGCAGCATCCTCGAAAAAGGGTTACTCTCCGGCAACTATGAAAAATTTCCCTCATTGAAGGAGCGCTATCAAAATGTATTCATGACGACTTTAGATCTGCAAATGCCCTCTCCCTTGAGCCAGGATTTTCCCCTCATGCCTGAGCTCAGCCAGCTAAGAGAGCTTCACCTTCGATTTCGCATCTCTCAAGTCGTGATTGCCAAGAATATTCTAAAAAACTGCCCCAATCTCACCCATCTCACCTTGACGACAAGCTTGTATCAGCTAGATACTAACTTCTTTTCAAGCGCTTCCCGATCATTGAAAAAATTGTCAGTGAACTTTTACAACCAAGATGAGGGCGCTCTGGCTTTGAATATAAGGCAAGCCATCAAACAGGCCTTGCCCCGCCTCGAGCAGCTGGCCTTGACAGATAGCGGCTCACCTTCTTAAATAGAAAGCCTTTAAAATTGGGTAAAAGGCACTTGAGCATTGGTATCTTTTGCAAAGAGGGGAAGAGGGCTTTAGCCCTCTATAGCCCTGCCCAAAAACTTCCTATCAAAGGGAGCCCTCTTGCCAAAGGGAGAGGAAGCGGATGACATCGGCTCTTTTGGGGCTTTTGCCATGGCGCACGTAGTGTCCGGAAACGGCAATAGCCAGACGCAGGCAGTTGAGAGGGCTTTGCCCTTGCAACAGCCCAAACGTGTAGCCGGCATTGAAGTTATCGCCGGCACCGGTGGCTAGAGCGGGCTTGGCGCAAAAAGGGACTTGCAGCTGATAGGTCGAATTGGCATCAGCTAATGAGACCTGCCTGCGGGTATGGATGACCACGTGGTCAAGCTTGAGCGCTTTGCAAAGAGCTTGAGCCCGGGCCGCCTCATCTTCAGAGTCAGCACTTTTTAAAGCGATCAGATTAAAAAGGCGCACCGATTCAGCGCTATTTAATCCAAGGCTTAAGCGGAAGTAGGGAGAGAACGCTTGAAAGAGCTCTAAAGAGGACAAGAGATCTGAATCGATCCTTTTAGCGGGATCGGCCAAGTCTAAAAACATCCAGGGCTTTTCTTTGCGAGGAGCGCTATGAGGCAAGACATCTCTCAACAGCCCTTTCCAAATATCGGGCATGCCATAGAGCATTGTCCAATTGCAGGCGGCAAAGAGATCGATCTGGTTAAACCAAGAGATCCATTCGCTCAGGGGCACCGCCTTCAAAAGCGCTTCATAGTTGACTTGCCTGAGGTGCTCGAGCTGGCCGAGCAAGATTTTGCCATCTTGGAATTCGAGGGCATCGGTATGGCCGCTCCTGGCCACTGCCACAGCCTTTTGGCACCGCTCGGCCATGGAAGAGAACAGCTCCTCGACTTTTCCCTCGCCAATGCTGCCGACAAAGAAGATATCTTGGTCTAGCTCTAAAAGGGCATTGGCTAAGATCGGAGCATTGCCGCCGAGTTTGGTCTCTTTGGAGATGATCTCAATATTGCAGCTTTTGCCGGCAGATTGCGTGATGCGCTCTCCGAGGTGGGCGATTTCGGCGATGGGCAGAACCTGGTCGACGCTGATCCTCTTGTCGCAAGGAAAGCAGATGTGGTCGGTAAAGCCATCGAATCCGATGAGTGAGCTCTTCTTGATAGAAGAGCTCACGGATTGCATGAGGGTTTGAAGAGTGTCTTCCACGCGCTATCCCCGATTAAAATGTTGGGGCATAGGAGATCTGCTTGCCTTTTTCTACGACATGGTTTGGTCCCTGCTCGTAGACGAGGTCGTTGAGCAAGACTTTAAATTCAATCTGCTTGCAGTCCCCTTGGCTTTCAAAGACCCATTCGGAATCGCCGATGTTTTTTAAAGGAATTCCTCTCTCCCAGCTGAGGCCGCCGCCCGAGCCGCGAATGAAGAGGTTATTGGGAAAGCCGGCATTGTATTTGACTGTGATGTGCGTTTTTGCGCCGCAACTCTCAGGGGCTTTGGGAGCGGCCACTAAGCTATGGCAGCATGCTTTAGCGACAGCTGTCGATGTGACAGCGATGGCAGCCTTTTCGGAAGGAGCTGAGCAGCAGCTTTTTTCCACTTCAGGCTTTTGAACTGGAGCTGGAACTGGAACTGGGGCTTTCTCAGCAGAGTCGATACTGCAGCAGCTTTTTTTCGGTTGAAGCATGTGCACTGCCTTTTCAGAAGGAGCTGAGCAGCAGCTTTTTTTCGCTTCAGGCTTTTGAGCTGGAGTTGGAACTTTTTCGGCAGAGTCGGTACTGCAGCAGCTTTTCTTTGGTTGAAGCGTGTGCACCCCCTTCTCGGCAGAGGCTGCCTTGCAGCTCCCTTTTTTCGGCTCGGGCTTGTGTTTAGAAGAACAGGGCATAGCGAAATTCCCTCCTATCGATGGGAGTGTTGGACAAGTCTATCTCGCCTTTTTTTGCGCCTTTTTTTCTTTGCTGTCAACTTGAAATTGCCTGTCGAAATGAAGAAGCCGCCAGTGGGAATTTCTTTTCTCGCTGGCGGCTTAAGCTATCACTTCTTCTTGGCCTTGGGCTTGGCCTCTGCCTCTTTAGCTGCGCCCTTGAGAGGCTTGACCGGTCGAAGGCGCACAGGCTCTTTTTTCTTCACCGCTTTTTCTTTGACTTCTTTTTTAGGAGCCGCTTTTTTGGGGCTCTTCTTCTCTTTCACTTCCTCTTTAGCTTCTTCGAAGTAAGAGTAATCGGCCAAATCCTCCTCTTGGGGGAAGGTATCTTTTTCCGGCTTTGAGGAAAATTTTTCTTCGCTCTCTAAAAAGAAGGAGGGGATGACTTTCGCATCGGCATTCCCTTCTGGAATAGATGCCCAGTGAGCTGCCAGATTGCGCAGCGAGTCCAATTTCACCTGCAGTTTCTCCAGGGCGATGCCAGATCCGGTCTGAGGCACTTTGCGATGCGCTAAGATGTCGTCTTCTGTTTCAAATTTAGAGGAGAAGGTGACAGAGGCCGCTGACGAAATATCGGGCGTAAAGAGAAATGGGAGCACCGCTTTTGGCACCGAGAGGTAGATGTCCACGGTCACTTGAGGTTCGGCCTCTGTCTTGACAGCCTGCTTGGGAGGGCGGCCGCGCTTGGGGCGGGGATTGAGGGCCTCATTGGAGTAGTAAGTCTTGGCTTTGGCCGTGAGCATTTTGCGCGCCACTAAGACGTCGCGTCCCACTTTAGGCTGGAATAAGCTGCGCTTGAGCTTTTCTAACACGCTTTTGGTCAAATCGAGGTCTTCTTCAAAGACAAAGTAAAAGTTGTTGGCGCGCAGCCATTCGATGATGCGGATGCGGCTTCGCTCTTGGTAGTATTGCTGCCATTTTTCTAGCTCGGAGTGATGGTCGTAGATGAACTCCAAGAAATTTTCCCGCGCTTCTTTGGAGTGGATGATATCGAGCAATTTTTCTTTGGTGTCAATGTCATAGACCTTTTCATTGACAAAGCCTTCCATGATCTTCTTAGTCTCATAGAAAGTCAGCTTAGGGATCAGGCAATATCGCTCGTGACTTAATTTGAGCTCTTCTTCAAGTTGAATGAGATCGTCCTCATTTTGATCTAAATCCACATAGACTAAGAAGCCCTCTTCCCGTTCCAGGTAAAAATCGCGTTCGTCATCCGATTTAGCAAAAGCTTCCATCAAGCGATGGCTTCTTAAGAGCAACGGATTTTGCGCTACTAATTTTCCTTTTGTCGACATGTCTTTTACCTTAAAATTAGGAAGAATCACTAGATATTTACAGCCTGCAACCATCATAATTGATTCTCTTGTTTTTCGTGTATATCTTTCCTCTTTGTTTTCCTAGTACCCCACCCATGATTAAGCAGATGGGGTACTAGCAAGCCCCACGAACTTAAGCAGCGCCTCTATATCATCATTTTTTGAAAGCAAATACCTAGAGAGAGGCAACCTTTTCATTTTTAGGCTGAAGGGAATTCCCTTTCAAAAAAACGCTCTAAGAGAACTAGACTTAAAATAAAAAGTCCCTTTAAATTAATAGGGATGCTCTCAGAGGAGAACCTTTTCTCTTATTTTTGATTAACCCTATAATAAATAATCACTTATAGGCGCTGACCCCTCAAGACATGTTTTAAGAGATTTTCTCGCAAATGAGCGACTCTTCATTTGCAGAGCGCCCTTCTTTGAAAGCAAAAGTCAGCTTGATAAAATACGCCGAATGTTCGATAAGCAAAAAAAAGTCCCATTAACCCCTTTTCGGAATGTCGATTGCCATGAAAACACTAGAAAAAGGCTCCGATAAGATTCAAAAGATCTGCGATAAAATTAAAAACGATACGTTGCAGCCAGCAATCAATGAGGCGGCAAGCATCGTCGAAAAAGCGCGTCAAGAGGCTTTTCTTATTGTTGAGGAGGGGAAAAAGCAAGCTCTCCTGCTCGAACAAAAGGCTAAAGCGCTGATGGAAAAAGAGCGTGCCATGTGCCATGCTTCTTTACAACAAGCGGCCAAACAAGCCATCGAAGCGCTGCGCCAAGACATCTCCAAAGCGTTATTTAACCAAGCCTTCGATGAGCAAATCGCCAAAGTCGCCAAAGACCCAAAAATCATCGCGCGGCTAATCGAAGTGATCATTCAGGCCGTCGATCGCGAAGGCTTAGGCGCTCAATTCCAGGTGATTCTGCCCAAGCAAATTCCAGCCAAAGAAGTCTCCTGCCACTTGTCGCGCGAGCTTGTGAAAAAGCTTAGCGAAGAGGATATTTCACACGGGCCATTCATTGCCGGAGCGCAAGTGAAGGTAAAAGAGGGCAACTTCACCGTGGACGTCAGCGAAGAGGCCCTCAAAGAACTCTTTACCGGCTATCTGAGCAAAGACTTTCGGCATTTTATGTTCGGCGGATAGGGATGACAAAATACTACTACCTTTCAACAGCGCTGCCTCCCCTTGAATTGGAAACTGAAAACCTATTGTCTTGGCACTACTTCAAAGAATTGCTGCAGACATGGCTATCGGCTGCCGATTGGGAGAAGCTGGAAGTGATCTGCCAACGCTACGACATTGAAAATCTAAAAAGGCTATGGCAGAGACAACCGATCGATCCTTTGGGGAATTTGGAAGGGGCGGAGCTTGAGTCAGCGCAAGTCTTGCTGATGGGCCTGCCTGAGTACATCCTCGATTTTTTGCGCATGTATCCATCGACAGAAGAGCGGCTGAAGTTTTTTCCTCAGCTCATTGCGCGCTACTTTCAAGAGAGCATCGCTTCCAATAGCGGCTTTTTAAAGGAATATCTGGTCTTCGAATGGCAAAAACGCCTCGTCTTAAACGCTCTAAGAGCTAAGCGCTTAGGGCGCAATTTGAGAGCAGAGCTGCAATATGAAGACCCGCAAGACCCCTTTGTCGCAGAACTTCTTGCCCAGAGCGACACCCCCTCTTTTGAACCTCCTTATGGGTTTTCAGACCTCAAGGTGTTATTTGACACCTTTAAAGAAGATCCAATTGCGCTGCACCGCGCCCTTCTCGAATACCAGTTTAAAAGTTGGCGCGACCTATCCACTGACGATCTGTTTTCCATCGACCGAATTTTATCCTACGTTGTCAAGTTTACCCAGGTCAAACGGTGGCAAGAACTCGATCGAGCGCTCGGCTTAAAGATTATTGACTCTATTGTAAAGGATGTATCATGACAAGCTCTCCTTCCCTTCAAGGCTCTGAGCGCCTCCCCTCTTCAAAGAACGCGAAAGGGAAAGTCCTTAAAGCATTCGGCAACTTGATCGAAGTCCGCTTTGAAGGACACGTCAGGCAAGGCGAAACGGCAATGGTCGATCTCGGGACGACCCAGCTAAAAAGCGAAGTGATTGAAATCTCTGGCGACATCGCCAAAATCCAAGTCTTTGAAGATACTCGAGGCGTTAAACTAGATACGCCTGTGCAATTCTTGGGCGATCTGCTCGAAGCAGAGCTCGGGCCCGGCCTTTTATCGCTCGTCATCGACGGGCTGCAAAATCCTTTAGAAAAAGTAGCTGACTTGTCCGGCTTCTTTTTGCCAAGAGGGGTCTACATCCCCTCTATCGACAGACAAAAGAAATGGAAGTACCAGCCTGCGGCTAGGATTGGCGACTATCTCGAACGGGGCGAGACACTGGGCTCCACGTTGGAAGGGCGCTTCCAGCACCGCATCATGGTCCCCTTCTCCACCCACGGCAAAGTGAAGATCACCTGGACAATTGAGGCCGGCCAATACGACGTCGAACAAATCATTGCCAAAGGCATTGGCGACGATGGGCGCGAATACAGCTTCAGCATGTTGCAAAAATGGCCCATCAAGATGCCCCTCATCGCCGGCGAGAAGATCAAGCCGACGAAGCTGATGGACACCGGCCTGCGCATCATCGACACCCAGTTTCCCCTCATGAAAGGGGGCTCTTTTTGCACCCCCGGCCCCTTTGGAGCCGGCAAGACCGTCTTGCAGCACCACCTTTCTAAATACTCCTCTGTCGATATCGTGATCATCGTCGCCTGCGGCGAGCGGGCTGGAGAAGTGGTGGAGGTCATTCGCGAGTTCCCTCACCTGATCGACCCCCATACGCAAGAGACGCTGATGGCGCGCACCGTCATGATCTGCAACACCTCATCGATGCCGGTGGCCGCGCGCGAATCGTCGGTTTATCTGGGGATGACCATTGGCGAATATTACCGCCAAATGGGCCTCGATGTCCTAGTGTTAGCCGACTCCACCTCCCGCTGGGCGCAGGCCATGCGCGAAATGTCTGGCCGGCTGGAAGAGATCCCTGGCGAAGAGGCATTTCCGGCCTATTTGGCCTCTCGCATTGCCGAGTTTTATGAGCGCTCCGGCGTCATTCAGCTCAAAGACGGGGCGACAGGTTCGATTACCGTGGGGGGCGCTGTCTCTCCGGCAGGCGGCAACTTTGAAGAACCGGTCACGCAGGCTACGCTCTCTGTCGTCGGCGCCTTCCTCGGGCTATCTCGGCAGCGCTCAGATTCGAGGCGCTACCCGGCAATCGATCCCCTCATCTCGTGGTCAAAATACAATAAAGTGGCGGCCAAAGAGCTCAATCAGCAGCTAGAAGGCTGGAGCGCAGTCACCGACAGAGCAGCCGTTCTCTTAAAAGAGAGCGATGAGATCAGCAAGCGCATGGAAGTGGTTGGAGAAGAGGGCACCCCCATTCAAGATATGATTACCTACTTGATTGGAGAACTATTCGATTTCTCTTACCTGCAGCAAAATGCATTCGATAAAGAAGACACTTACTTCCCGATCGAAAGGCAAGTCTCCTCTTTACAGCTGTTTGAGCAAATCTTCAACGCCAAATTCAACTTTAAAGAAAACGAAGAGGCCAGAGCATTCTTCCTCTCCTTGCAGAGCCAGTTGAAAAATATGAACTACATGGTCTTTGAATCGGAACACTACCGGCAAGCTTACGCCAAAGTGCAGCAGATCATTGCGGAAAAAAGCCATTAAACAGTGAATAAAAATTAGCTAGGGTTTTTACATGAAGACCGTTTACGATAGAATCAACGATATGCGCGGCAACCTCATCACCGTCTCTGCCCGCAATGTGAGTCTCGGAGAGTTAGCTTGGGTTCAGCTGGGCAGTGGCAAAAAAGTCTTTGCCTCCGTCATCCGCCTCGACCAAGATGCGGTCACTCTGCAAGTCTTTCAAAATACGCGCGGCATTTCGACGGGCGACCAGGTCTGCTTCTTAGGCAGAGAGATGCAAGCTTGCTATTCGCACGCTCTATTGGGAAGAAGGTTGTCCGGAACGGGAACCCCCTTAGACAGCGGCCCTGAGATCATGGGCGAAAATATCGATATCGGGCAGACCTCCTTCAACCCCGTTAAACGGATTGTGCCCCATGAATTGGTGCGGACCAACATTCCCATGATCGACATCTTCAACTGTCTGGTCAGATCGCAAAAAATTCCCATCTTTTCTGTCGCCGGCGAACCGTATAACGAATTGCTGATGCGCATTGCCAACCAGACCGATGCCGATGTCGTGATCATCGGCGGGATGGGGCTGACCCATGCCAGCTATCAATCGTTCATCGACAATGCCGAAGACTCGGGCTCGATGCACAAGACGTTGATGTTTGTCCACCGGGCGACCGACCCAGCTGTAGAGTGCTTGCTTGTGCCCGATATGGCGCTGGCTTGCGCCGAGCGTTTTGCCGTAGAAGGCAAACACGTATTGGTTCTGCTCACCGATATGACCGCCTTCTCCGATGCCATCAAAGAGATCGCCATCACCATGGACCAAATCCCCTCTAACCGAGGGTATCCCGGCTCCCTTTACTCTGATTTAGCCTGCCGCTATGAAAAAGCGGTGGCCATCGAAGGAAGCGGCTCGATCACCATCATCTCTGTCACCACCATGCCCGGCAATGATGTGACCCACCCCGTTCCCGATAACACCGGCTACATCACCGAAGGGCAGTTTTACCTACACGGCGGCCGCATCGATCCTTTTGGATCTCTCTCAAGGCTCAAGCAGCTGGTGATCGGCAAAGTGACCCGCAAAGACCACGGCGACCTAGCCAATGCCATGATTCGCCTCTATGCCGAAGCGAAAAAAGCCATCGAGCGCAAGGCCATGGGCTTTAAGACTTCGCGCTGGGATGATCAGCTGATTCGCTACCTCGAGTCATTTGAGAAGAAGATGATGGCACTCAATGTCAACTTGCCCTTAGAAGAAGCGCTCGATTTGGGCTGGAAAATATTAGCCGAAAGCTTCTCCCCCCATGAAGTGGGAATTAAAGAGGCGCTCATCAAGCAATTTTGGCCCGAACAAGCTCTCGCCCATCATTAATTTTAAGCTTTTTAGGCGAACAGAAAAGGAGTGATCCAAGTGGCCCAAATTAAGTTGACGAAGAATGAGCTGCGCGTGCAGCAGACAAAGCTCAATCAACTCACCCGCTATTTGCCCACGCTGCAGCTAAAAAAAGCGATGCTGCAGATGGTCGTCAATGAGGCGCGTTTGGAGCTAGCTAGGGAAGAAGAGGAGTTAAAAGCGCTCCGCCATGCCGTGGAATCGGAGGCGCTGATGCTCTCCTACCCAGGGATTGAAATCAAGCAATGGGTGCAGGTGATCTCGGTTCAACGGCGCTATGAAAATATCGCGGGCGTCGATGTCCCCGTCTTTGGCGGCGTCATCTTCCAACCCAACACCTACGACCTGGCAGACACACCCGCTTTCATCGATCCCCTCATCGAATCTTTGCAAAGATTGGTGAGCAAGCAAGCCGCTGTGATCGTCGCTCAAGAGAAAAAGCACGCGCTGGAAAAGGAGCTTCGCGAAGTTTCCATTCGCGTCAACCTCTTTGAAAAGATCCTCATTCCTCGATCTTTAGGGGACATCAAAAAGATTCGGGTCTCTCTGAGCGATCAGCAGCAAGCCGCCGTCTCTAGAGCGAAAGTGGCTAAAATGAAAATTGAAGAGCGCGCCTTAGCCGCTCAGAAGGGATAGGAGCTTTTCATGCGCATCGACGTATTCAAACTGGTCTTCATCGGCTTGGAAAAAGATCAACGTTCCTTTTTTCAACGCGCGCAAGAAGCGGGGTTGATCGAATTCATCAGGAAAGACCGCTCGCGCCATAGCGACGTGCCCGAGCCTATTTTAAAGCTCAACCACGCCTTAAAAATCCTTGGATCTTTGCCCCCTACTGAGCAAGAGGAGTCTCTCCCTTCCTACTCAACAGAACATTTAGTGAACCAAGTGCTCCATTTTCAAGAAGAGAGAGAAAGCGCTTTAGAAGAGATCAAATTGCTGCATCTAGAGATGGACCGCGTCGAGATCTTCGGCTCTTTTCAATTGGAAGACATCGCCTTCATTGAAAATCACTCTAACTATCGAGTGCGCTTTTTTCAAGCAAAAGAAGATGACGCGATCGACGAAGACCCGGCCTTAATTCTCATTGGCCGAGATGCTTTTTTGCGCTACTACATCTCCATTGACCAGGACTTTCAACCGAAAGCTCCCCTGATCGAAATGCAAGTCGACCGCCCTTGGAATGCTCTGCAAAGCGCCCTCGAAGGAGCCAAGCTGCGCTTGGCTAAGGCCGAAAGAGAGCTCCATTCTCTCGAAAAATGGAAAAAGTTTTTAAGCCACGCCCTCTTAGCAAAACTCGATTCTTTCCATTTAGAGAGCGCCGCTCAAAGCGGGCAGCTCGCTTTGGAAAACCGGCTGTTTTCCGTCGAAGGGTGGGCGCCTAAAAATAAATTAGAAGACTTGCATCGCTTAGCGCAAGCCTCTGATGTCTACTTAGAAGAGGTGGGCTTAGAAGAGGGAGAGCGAATTCCAACTTATTTGGAAAACCACGGAGCCGCCCAAGTGGGGCAAGACCTGGTCGAAATCTACGACACTCCTTCCAACAAAGATAAAGACCCCTCCCTTTGGGTGTTTGGCGGCTTTTTGCTCTTCTTTTCGATGATCGTCGGCGATGCCGGCTATGGACTTGTTTACCTCTTGCTTACCCTCTACCTGGGCTGCAAATTTAAGCCTTCCACGCCAAAAGGCATCCGTTTTTTTAAGTTAGCCACCCTATTATCGGTGAGCACTATCTTGATGGGGTTATTTAGCAATTCAATCTTGGCCATTCCCATTTCGCTGGACAATCCCTTGATGAGCATCTCCA
>JARBTN010000023.1:2340-29193 GCA_029240195.1 Chlamydiales bacterium | reverse complement strand
GATGCTCGAAGCCTTCAAACAAGACACCGGCATTGACTTGAGCGGCGATAAGATGGCCATGCAGCGCTAAAAAGACGCCGCTGAAAAGGCAAAGATTGAGCTCTCCGGCACGCAGAGCACCGAAATCAACCAGCCGTTCATCACTATGGATGCGACAGGGCCTAAGCACTTAGCTTTGACGCTCTCCCGCTCCAAGCTCGAACAGCTGGTTCAGCCGCTCATCGAACGGTCAAAGCAGCCTTGCCTAAATGCCTTAAAAGACGCAGGTCTTTCAAGAGAGGAAATTGGCGAAGTGATCCTGGTCGGCGGCATGACGCGCATGCCGGCGGTGGAAGAGATGGTCAAGCAAATCTTTGGCCGCGAGCCGCATAAAGGGGTCAACCCTGATGAAGTGGTCGCCATCGGCGCTGCCATCCAAGGGGGTGTATTGACCGGCGATGTCAAAGACGTGCTCTTGCTCGATGTCATTCCGTTGACCCTGGGCATTGAGACACTGGGCGGCGTGATGACGCCTCTAGTTGAGCGCAACACGACCATCCCAACTCAAAAGAAGCAAGTCTTTTCGACCGCTGCCGACAACCAGCCTGCAGTCACCATCGTCGTCTTGCAAGGAGAGCGCAAGATGGCCAAGGATAACAAAGAGATCGGCCGCTTCGACCTCACCGATATCCCTCCGGCTCCACGTGGAACACCACAGATTGAAGTCGCCTTCGATATCGATGCCGATGGAATTTTGCACGTCTCTGCAAAAGACATGCAGTCTGGCAAGCAGCAAAAGATTCGCATCGAAGCCTCTTCCGGCCTCAATGAAGCTGAGATCCAGCGGATGGTGAAAGATGCTGAATTGCATAAAGAAGAAGATCGCTTGCGCCAAGAGATGATCGAAGTGCGCAACGAAGCCGACTCGATCGCTTTCCGCGCCGAAAAAGCACTGAAAGACTATCAAGATAAATTGCCCAAAGAGATCGCCTCTGATATCCAGGGCAAGATCGACGCGGTCAAGAAGGCGCTCGAGGGAGAAGACACCGCTAAAATTAAAACGGCCAAAGAAGAGCTCGAGAGCCATATGCAAAAGATCGGCGAGACGCTGGCCAAAGCTGCCGCAGCCACATCGGGCGCAGAACAAGGCCCCGCTGCCTCTGCTGCAAAAGATAATGACCATATCGAAGAAGCTGAAGTTGAGATTCTCGATAAAGAAGATCATAAGTAATTGAAGACCTAAAGCCCCGCCTAGGCGGGGCTTTTTTTTTATAGATGAGAGGTAATATGACACCTATCCACTCGCTAGAAAGCTTCAGCATTGCAATGCATACTTCCTCTTTAGGGCAAAGCCAAGTTCCGCTCTCTTTGGCTGATCAGACCCAAGATAAACTGCAAAATGAAGCGGCAGAGGGGCTTTATGCCCTCGTTGAGTGCGCGCTCAATCAAGGAGAGCTGGAGGAGCCGGCGCATCCAATAGACCTCGAGATGGATTTGCAAATGAACCTGCAAATAGATGAGGCTTCAATTCTGGCAGCGTCTGCCAAGAAAGAGACGATAGATCTTAAAGAAAGCGAAGAGAGCTCTTATTACACTGAATTTGAGACTAAATACCCGATCATAGGCTGCGCTCTTGTCGGTCAGACAGCCCTTATGTTTAACAATAAAGTGTGGGTGGATACCGGCCGGGAAATCAAGCATAGAGCCTGCTCCCTCTATGATGTCAGGACGGGGCAGCTCACCTCGAATGCAACCGTGGACGGTCCCCTGGGCTGCCGTGCTGCCGCAGCCGGCAAGCTGGCTTTGGCCATTCCCTATCAGTATATTCAAATCTCGGATATAGAGGCAAAAAAAGCGCTCTTTCGCATTCCCCTCAATGAGAGAGATATCGAGCCTTTGGCGATGACTTTTTCTGAGGATTACTTTGTCATGTCACTGCTCTATGGCGGCTTTCAAGTATGGAATACTAAGAGCCAAACATTGCTCCATACCTTTGAAGGCTCCCTCTCTGCAAAAATGGTCGGGGTCGGCCGGATGCTCTTTTCAGTGGTCCGCCAGCTCTCTAAAGATAAGCCGACCTACATTGAGCAGTTTGATCTCTCAACCGGGAAGATTATGGCCTCTCTCGAACTAGGCATCAAGGCCGATTTCTTAGTTCGCTCTAAAAATCAACTATTTGCCGTGCAAAAAAAGCCCGGAGGCGTGCAGCGTATCGACATTGGCAAGAAAGAAATTCCCGAAGGCTTGATCATCAAAAAGGGCAAGATTTCTAGCTTTGCCTGCGATCGGCTGGGCAGGGCTTTTGCCGGAGTGGGCGACCAGCTCTTCTCATGGAAGGTGAATGGCAAATCAAGGCTCATTTCTATTCCGTCTCCTGTCCAACCCGACCATCTGGAGTGCTCAGGTGACCTCCTGCTCGTGGCCGCGTCAGATGGCCAAGTCGCCGTTTGTAATATCACACACCCTTTCTTCTTGAACCTGCCTTAAAAACTCAACTTGACCTCCAATCAATTTTGACAGGCGCTTTTATATCCTAGGCGATGGTTCAGGGCGCATTTGCAATCAGTTGCCCACGACTTGGCCCGCGAAGATTTCAAAGAGTTGTACTTCTCCAATACTATCTCCTATATAGAAAGACCTTTGTCATATATTTGTACGCATTTTTACTGGATAACAAAGGACTTTATTTGATCTAACACAAATGTGATTTAATGAAAGGGTTGCCTTAATTAAGGCTCTCTTTATAATGAATCCTGTAAAATTAAAATTTGAGGTTGTATGAATAACAATTGTGGTCAATTTCCTTTCTATCATTATGATACAATGCAACACATGCCCTTGCCTGTCAGAGAGGCGAAAGAGGTTGCAGCCAACATTGAACTGGAGCCATTTAAGGTTTCTATTAAGCCTTATAAAGAAAGCCAGGAAAGAGGCATATCTTTAAGTTCGAGTAAAATAGAGCTTTTACTTCAGCATAAATTTAATATTTATTTAGATATCAAGCAACACATCCAATTGTTTTCCCCAGCTGACCGGTCGTTTAAAAAGCTCTTTAACCGTCTAGACATGAACCTTCAGGCAATAGGCGTTACAAATACCGAATTTCTCATTTTTCTAAAAAATAGTATTTTTCACTTGCAGCCTCAGCCTTGCAACTGTTTAAAATCCTTGCAAGAAGGCAAGTTAGCTAAAATTTTCAAAAAGGCCTGCTTGATTCAAAGGGATGTTGAGACTAGGAGAGGTGCCGAGGCGGATTTTCCAGTGCCGCTTTTGCGCATCATAGCCGAAATTGAGAGGGAAGAAAATAGGACAGGTCGGCTGTCAATGGTTAACATATTTTATCCGCTCATAGAGGAGTTTAATTTAAAAAATAGAGGTTATTATCTTTTAAAAGATTGGTTGAAGGATACTCTTAGATATACTAGAGGCTTTGCTGAAGAAAAATTAAGTAGTCTTTTGGAAATGGGCCTTCTAAGCGCCGCAATTAAAGAGGGCGCCAGCAATAAGCAGGCGCTTGAAATTGTCTGCAATGAAAGATGGATGGTTGAGGTCCCTTCGGTGCATGCAGGCGAGTATAAGGACTTCTATATTGATGTAATCGATACGATCAGCCACCAAATTTTTAGGGCCACTCAAGATTTGGCGGACTCTTATCAATCGATTTTGTAAGCAGATCTTGTAAGTAGGTTTTGCCGATTGCGGGCGCGTCCCATGCCTGATGGCAGCAGCAAAGAGAAATGAAAGCGGCACGCTCTTTTTTTCTCAAGACAAAACCGATGCATTTTATTGCAGCGATCGGCTAATCTTTTGCAAAAAAACAAGCGTGGAGTTTCCTTTGAGCGTGAAGAAGCTGCGGTTAAAAAAGCTGGAAATTTTTGGGTTCAAGTCGTTTGCTGACAAAGTGTCTTTGACCTTTGATGAAGGGGTGACCTGCATCGTCGGCCCAAATGGGTGCGGCAAGTCAAATATCTCTGACGCCTTTCGTTGGGTGCTCGGAGAAAAATCGGCCAAGTCGCTTCGGGCGGGCAAGATGCCAGAGGTGATCTTTCAGGGGACGTCGTTGAGAAAGCCTTTAAACATGGCCGAGATCACTGTTACATTGGCTGATGTCGATGGCGCATTGCCGACAGAATTCGATGAAGTGGAAATTTCCAGGCGCCTCTATCGCACAGGAGAGTCGGAATACTTTTTAAACCGCAAGCAAGTGCGCCTAAAAGATATCGAGGATCTGCTACTCGGAACGGGCATTGGCAAGAGCTCTTTTTCTACCTTTGAGCAGGGCAAAGTCGATCAAGTCATTCAATACACGCCCTTGGAGCGCCGGGTCATCTTCGAAGAGGTGGCCGGCATCGCCCGCTTTTTGCAAAAGAAAAAAGAGTCTTTAAAAAAGCTCGAAGAGGTGGAGCTCAACTTAAACCGGCTCAAAGACATCCACCAAGAGGTCCTTCAGCAGACGTCAGTGCTCGAAAAGCAAGCGGAAAAGGCGCTGCTCTTTAAAAACCGCAAGAGAGCCTTTGAAATTTTGGAAAAGGCGCTCTTTGTCTTAAAATGGGCCTTTGTCCATCTGCGCACCATAGAGTTCCAAGAGAAAAAAGCCAAAGCTGCCAGCGAATTAGAGAGCCAAGAGTACTCTGATAGCGACTTAAAAGATAAGTTGGCAGAAGCCAAGGCGCGCCTTGAGACTATCGAGCGGGAATATCTCGCCAAGAGCCAATCCTTTTTTAAGAAAGATAGCGAAAAAGAGATCAAGCTGCAGAGCGCGCTCGCCGCTCAAAAAAAGCGGCAAGAGCTTCTCGAACGAGAGGGGCGGCTGCAAGAGGAGATCAAGTCGTTAGAAGGCGCTTTCGAAACGCTCGATATCGAAAGGGAAGAGAAAGAGGAGCTTTTAGAAAAGCATACTCAGGAGTTAGCTGGCTTTGCCGCCATTTTAAAGGCAGCCCGCCAAGAGACAGAGAGCTTTGAAAAAGCTTTAGAAGAAAAGCGACAGATCCAAAAAGAGATTGAAAAAAAACGCTTTAGCGCCTTGACCGCCCTACACGACTTGGAAAAAGAGATCGAACGCTTGAAAGAGCGGCAGCTGTCATTGCAAAGCCGCCTGCTTGAAGAGGGCAAGAGAGCTCAAACAGTCGCCGCACAGCTAGCTGAAAAAGAGATCCGTTATCGAGAGAAAAATCAAGAGCTCCAACAGCTGTCAGAGCTGATCGACACCTGGCGCGAGCAATTTCAAGCCTTGAGCGCAAGCCATCAAGCCCTCTTTAAAGGCATCGAAGAAAAAAGAAAAGAGAAGCTTCATCTCGAGGGGCTGATCACCGACAGCGACGCCGAGCTCAAGGCCCTTTTAAAGCTCAAAGAAGACTTGGAAGGCTTTTCCCAAGGGAGCCGCACGTTGCTGCAGGCATCTAAAAACGCTCAAAACCCTCTCTTTAAAAAGCTAAAAGGCGTCTTTGAGCTGCTAGAGCTGGCGGCCGGACATGAGTCGGCCATGGCCTCAGCCTTAAGGCCCTATGCCGAGACTCTCGTCGTCGCCACCGATGCCGACTTGAGCGCTGTGCTGGCCTATGCCGCCTCTGAAAACATCAAAGATTTCTCCCTCATCAGCTTGGAGAGCTTGGCCTATCGGGCCAAGTCGGCCTCTTCCCACTCCGGCATCTTGCCAAAAGAGGTGGAAGATCCCCTCTTAAAGCATCTGCTCGGCAAAGTCGGCCTAGTGGCCCGCTTGCAAGAGGCCTTAGACAAACAAAAAAGTGCCCCCGACTGGGAATTTTATTGCCAAGACGGCTTCTTTTTAGATGACCATAAAGTGATCTTCGAGGTGACCAGCGGCGAGCAAAATATCTTCTTGCGCGAGTCGAAGATCAAAGCCCTGCAAGAGCTATTAAAAGAAAAGCGGCAGGAAAAAGAGACGCTCGAGCAGCAGTTGGCCTCCCTTCTCCAACAATTTGAGCTGGTGGAAGCCGAGCGCCTGGAGATGGAGAAGAAGATCCGCAAAGAGGAGATGACTCTTTTAGAGATGAACTTCACCGCCGAGCGCCTCTCTTCCGAGCTCAAGCACTTGCAAGAGGAGTTGGCTCGGCTTGCATTGCTCAAAGAGACCCTCGCCCAAGAGATTCAGCTCTTCGAAGAGGAGCTAAAAAAGCATCAGCTCACGGGCCTGGCCTTTGAGGCTGAGTCGGCCCGGATTGCCCTCTCTTGGAATGCGTTGGAAGAAGAGATCAATATTGCTGTGCGAGAGCTCTCTGAAAAGATGTCCCAGGATCAAAAGAGCCAAGAGACCTTTCAAGTTCTCGAGAGAATTTCTCACGAGACGCGCCACCAAGTGGGGCTTTTAAAGCTGAAGATCGAAGAGAGCCGCCTGCGTCAAAAGCGCGCCAGCGACTCCCTCGCTGCCACATTGCGCCAACGCCAAGAGATTGCCGTTGAAGAAGGCTCTTTTGCCGAAGAGCTTCAGGCCCTCGAAGCCGAGCTCGAACACTCTTCTTTAGAGGTTAAAGCCATGCAGCAGCATGTCGAATCGGCAAAGCTGCAGCTGCATGCCCTCGAAGAGGAAATTGCCCTTTCCCTAAAAGATGTGCGCAGCAAAGAGAAGGTCTTTCAAGAGGCCTCTTTAAAACATAGCGAGATGCAGGCCTCTTTAGAAAATCTCTCTTTAGAATTGAGCGAGCGCTACAAAGAGAATCCAGAAGCTGCGAGAGTCAATGTCTTAGAGGCCATTGCCGCTGAGAATATCGACTTAGTCGACATCACCCTCTTGCAGGCTACCGACCAGATCTCCAAAAGCCAAATTGACCAGGTCGAAAAGAAAGTGCGGGCTTTGCGCCTCGAAATCAACACCTTTGGCGATGTCAACATGACTAGCATTGAAGAGTGTGAGAAGCTAAAAGCACGGGAAAATTACCTGCACGGCCACGTCTTAGATCTCGAACAGTCGCAGCAGCAGCTCTCTTCAATCATCTCCCAGCTCGATGGCGAAAGCCGCACCATCTTTAAAGATACTTTTGAGCAAGTTGCCGCCAACTTCAAAAAGAACTTTAAGATTTTATTCAACGGCGGCGATGCCGACTTGCAGCTGACCGATACTAAAGAGATCCTGGAGGCGGGCATCGACATCATTGCCCAGCCGCCCGGCAAGCAAATGCGCTCGATCAGCTTGATGTCAGGAGGGGAAAAATGCCTCACCGCCATGGCTCTTCTCTTTGCCATCTTCGAAGTGAAGCCAGCGCCCTTTTGCCTTCTCGACGAAATCGATGCGCCATTAGATGACACCAACGTCGAGCGCTTTGCCAGCGTCGTCAAGCAATTCATCGACCGCTGCCAGTTCATCATCATCACCCACAACAAGCGCACCATGTCCATTGCCGATACCCTCTTCGGGGTCTCCATGGAAGAGCGGGGCGTCTCTAAGATTTTGCTCATGTCCTTTGAAAAAAATCTCAAGCAGTCGCTGGCTTTAGTGTGACTTTTTTGGAGGAGGAGCTTTGCCCCTCCTCCAAACCTCCTCTCCACCAAAGGCCAAGGCCCTTTGGAATCCCTATTTTTTTAAAGTCTGAAAAATCAGCCATTGCCTGCGGCAAAGGCTGATTTTTCAGCCTCTTAAAAAAAGAAGTTCTCAGCGCCCTATACAAGGCTACTTTTTTTCCTGCCACTGCTCATCTTTTTTTTCATATTTCTTCTTCACGGCTGCCCAGGCCACTTTATGGCTGACCTCTTCTGCAGATTCTTCGGGCCTGCGCTTCTTCTCAGGGTTCTGGTATTCCTCAAAGGCATGGTTGAACGCTTCCCGATAGATCGATTGGGCATGTTCCGGCAGGTGATTTTTCACTGAGTCAGGCAGCTCTCGATTATGTTGGTAGGGCATAACTTCTCCTTTTTTTTATCATGATTTGAGATGCAGAAAAAAGTCGATTTTCTCATACTAACTATGAAAAGGCTTAAAATCAATGGTTTGACTAGTACCCAACCAACTTAATTTTGAGGTGTAAAACTGATGCGAAAGCTCTCGTGATTGGACTTGTGCAAGCTCCTTTATATTTTTAATATTAAGGGGCTTGCACAAGTCCAATCACGAGGCTTTGGCGCAGTTTGACACTCATCAAAACTAAGTTGGTTGGGTACTAGATGGACAAGGCTTAAAGCTCCGCTAGAGTGGGGCGAGGAGTAGACTATGAATACCACAGTTCATCAACGCTCTGAAATGGTAAATAGACAGCTCAAGCGAAGAGGGATTCAAGATGCCGCAGTTTTGGCTGCCATGGGATCGGTGCCGCGCGAGGCCTTTTTGAGCGCAGGCTGGCAGGGGTTGGCTTATGAAGATTCTCCCTTGCCGATTGAAGAGGGGCAGACGATCTCTCAGCCCTATATGGTCGCCAAGATGTGTGAAGCGCTGGAGGTGCGGCCCCAGGATTGCGTCTTAGATGTCGGCACGGGTTCGGGCTATGCGGCCGCCATTTTAAGCCAACTGGCCGGACATGTCTACACCATCGAAATTCACTCTCAACTTTCTGAAAAAGCCAAAGAGCGCTTTCGCTCTCTCGGCTACCAAAATATCACCTGTAAGCAAGGGGATGGGTCTTTGGGATGGCCCGAGCATGCCCCCTATGATGCCATCATGGTCGCCGCTTGCAGCAAAGAGATCCCGGAGGCGCTGCTTAGGCAGCTTAAAAAGGGCGGCCGCTTGATCTTTCCCCTTGGCGAGCCTCAAGGCATCCAGCAGCTGGTCAAGGTGACTAAAGAATCGATGGGCTACCGCAAAGAATTTTTGGGAGAAGTGCGCTTTGTCCCATTAGTTGAAACTGATCCTGAGCCCCTCCCTTTGAAAAAGGAAGCGCTGCAACTCTTAAAAAGGCATTTAGAGCCCTTTGATGCCATCGCCACGGCCAATTTAGATCCGTTTTTAGAGCGGGCAGGAAAGGCCAAGGTCGTTCTTTTAGGTGAGTCGACCCATGGCACGCACGAGTTTTATGCCCTGCGTGCCCGCTTGACTCAAAAGTTGATTGAAAAGAAAGGGTTTAACCTAATTGCTGTCGAAGCCGATTGGCCCGATGCTGCCTATATCCACCGCTACATTTGCCAACGAGAGAGAGTCAAGCAGGAAAAAAAAGCCTTTACGCGCTTTCCCACTTGGATGTGGCGCAATGAAGAGATGCACGAGCTCTCTGTCTGGCTTAAAAATTATAACGCCTTAAAAAAAGAGGGGGATAAGATTGGCTTCTATGGGCTAGACCTTTACAGCCTGCATAGGTCGATCCATGCCCTCATCGACTATTTAGAAGAAAGGGACCCTAAGCTAGCAGCAGAGGCCAAGGAATGCTACGCCTGCTTGTCTCGCTGGAAAAAAGACCCCTCTGGATATGGCCTATCCCATTCTTTTCAAGAGGCAGAAAGTTGCGAAGAGGGAGCGGTCAAGATGCTCTTCAACCTTCAGCAGATGAAAGTCAAGCAAGGAGATTTGGAGCAGGAGCTCTTTTTCGATGCTCAGCAAAATGCGCGGCTGATTGTCAGCGCAGAGAAATACTATCGCACGCTCTACTCCTCATACCATTCCTCTTGGAATTTGCGAGAAGAGCACCTCTTCAACACTTTAGAGTCGCTCTTTGAATTTAAAGGAGAGGATGCCAAAGCCATCATTTGGGCGCACAACTCCCATGTGGGCGATGCCACAATCACCGATCGGGGGGAGGAGGGAGAGCTCAGCTTGGGCCAGCTTTGCCGCGAAAGGTGGGGCGAGGACGCCTATTTAGTCGGCCTATTCACAGGGCAGGGGCAAGTTGCCGCCGCTTCCTCTTGGGGCGGCTCCATGGAGATGAAGGCGGTGCGCCCTCCGCGCCCTGATAGCTATGAGCATCTGATGCAAAGCGCCGCGCAGCCCGCCTATTTTCTGCCCATTAAAGGAAATGGAGAGCTCTCTCAAGCTCTGCTAGCTCCGCGATTAGAAAGGGCTATCGGCGTCATCTATCGCCCTGAAAGAGAGCTGGAGAGCCATTACTATAAAGCTTCTCTCTCCCATCAATTCGATGAGGTGATTTGGTTTAGCGAGACAAAAGCCATCAAACCTCTCGGCCATAAAGAGAGCCATGAATTTCCTTCCACCTATCCCTTTGGCGCTTAAAGGGGTTTGCGTTAGCGCTATTTGGCAGTTGAAAAAACTGATGTGTCTAGGCACTAGAAATTGCCAAATAGCGCTATACTCTATCTTTTTAGCATTACAGGATGGAGACGATGGAAGATAAGCAATACTTGGTGGGCATCGATTTGGGCACGACAAACTGCGCCCTATCCTACATGGAAAAAGGTGGCCCTTTGCACCTTTTTAGAATCCCACAGGCGGGAAGGCTGGGCCTGCTGGAAGACCGCCATCTGCTCCCTTCCATTTGCTATCTGCTCTCTAAGGAAGAGGTGCCGCGTCTGCCTTGGGAAGCGCCTGACTCTCCCTATCTGCTCGGCACATTTGCCGAAGAGCTCGGTTCTAAGGTGCCGACGCGCCTGATCCGTTCGGCCAAAAGCTGGCTCTCTTATAGCTTGGCAGCGCGCAAAGAGAAGATTTTGCCCATGGAGTGCGTCGATGCCGACATGCGCATCAGCCCGCTAAAGGCGCTCTCTCTGTATTTAAACCATCTCTGCCAGGCGTGGAATGCGCAAATGGCTCGCAAAGAGAGTTCGCTGCGCTTAGAGCAGCAAGAGATCGTCATCACCATCCCAGCCTCATTCGATGAGGTCGCCCGTTCCTTGACTGTGGAGGCGGCAAAGATGGCCGGGTTTACCTCTTTCTCCCTTCTAGAAGAGCCTCAAGCTGCTTTTTATGACTGGCTGGCCTGCCATGAAAAGCAATGGGATGCTTTTGACCACGGGGACCTCATCTTGGTGTGTGATGTCGGCGGGGGCACCACCGATTTTAGCTTGATCGAGGTATTGAAAACAGATTCTCTGCAATTTCGCCGCTCTTTTGTCGGCCGCCATCTACTGCTTGGCGGAGACAATATGGACCAAGCGCTGGCCCACCTTGTGGAAGGGCGTCTAAAGGGCAGCTTAAAAGGGGATCAGTGGGCTTTACTCACGCAGCAGGTCAAGCAGGTCAAGGAGTCGCTTTTATCCGGTGAAAAAAGCGCCTCCATTATCTTGCAGGGCAGCGGATCTTCCGTCGTCCGAGGGATGAAGCGGGCCAGTTTGACAAAAGAAGAGGTGGAGGACTTTTTAAAAGAGGGCTTTTTCGGCCTTTACCCTCTTAAAGAGGCGCTGGCCGTGCGCCAGGCGATGGCTGTAAAGGGGTCGGGCCTTCCCTATGAAGAGGAGCCGTCAATCACCAAGCAACTGGCACTATTTCTCTCGCGCACGGCCCTGAAAGAGGGGTTGAAGGCGCCCACTCACGTCTTATTTAACGGCGCAGCATTGAAGCCGCCCTCTTTTCAAGAGCGCATCTTACACTCCCTTAAAATGTGGTTTCCCGAAAGCTCCCCAAAGGCATTGCAGTCAAATAGCTTAGACTATGCCGTAGCGAGAGGTGCTGCCTACTACGCTGGCTCTAAGCTGGGTGTCGGGGTGCGCGTACAGGGAGGAAGCGCCAGAACGTACTATCTTAAAGTGGCCAGCAAATTGGAAGGGGAAGAGCAAGAAAAAGCTTTGACATTGCTGATCAAAGGGAGCGAAGAGGGCGCCCGCTTTGAGCCGGAGAATCTCTTTTCTCTCTCACCCAACCAGCCAGTCTCTTTTTCGCTCTATGCTTCAGAAGTGCGGCTGCACGAAAAGGCAGGATCATTGGTCGAGATCGATGAAGAAGAGATGCGCTTGATTGCCCCCATCGAGACCATCTTGCGCTATGGCAAGGGGAGCGTAGAGCCAATTTCTGTCAAGATCGTCGCCGAGCTCACCGCAATAGGGACGTTAGAGCTGTCTTTGCATGCGCTCAAAAGCCAACATATCTGGCGCCTAGAGTATCAAGTGCGAGGCCAAGAATTCCTGAAGCTAGCTGCCCTGCCCGCCGACGCCCTCTTTGATCGCGAAAAAGAAGCGCAGTTGCTCGTTGAGGCCGAGCAGACGATTCAATCCTATTTTCAAAGGAGCTTTCAAAAAGAGAAGAAATCGTTGCTGGAGCTGCTAGAAGGGAGCTTGCAGCAAAAGCGCTTAGAATGGCCCGTCACCCTCATTCGCAAGCTTTGGCACATCGCCTTTCAGCTAGCGCCGCAAAGGCTTCTCTCCTCTGAACTAGAGTCGCGCTGGTGGAACCTGATCGGATTTTTATTGCGCCCCGGCTATGGCTACTCTTTAGATGAAGAGAGGATGAAAGAGCTTTGGCGCCTCTTGCTCGCCGACCTCAAGCGCCCCATCAAGGAAGAGGCGGCTTTGCAGCGGCTGATTGCCATCCGCCGCCTGGCTGGAGGATTTAATAAGGGGCAGCAAATGCAGCTTTTGAAAGCTTTGGCCGCCGATGTCCTCGCAGTCAAAAAAGAGCAGGAAAAAGTGCTCAAGGCCCTCTATGTAGAAAAGGTGCGCTTGATCGGCTCTTTCGAGCTGCTCGATCTGCCCCTCAAGGTGAGCTTTGCCGAGTACTTTTTAAAGAAGATCCTAGGGAAAAAAGCCCTTCCGGAAGAGTATTGGGCCCTTGGCCGCTTGGGATCGAGACAGATGGCCTACGCCTCGTTAGCTCACCTCGTGCCGCGGCAAAAGGTCATGGAATGGATCTCTTTGCTATTGCCTTTAGAAAAGAGCGATTCCCTTTGCTTTATCTATGAACAGCTCGCTCGAAAGACGGCTTACCGCGAGTGCAACATCTCTGACGATTTAAAAGATCAGCTGTTAGCATCTTTTGCGGGGCTGCCGCAAGAGGCGCACTTTCAAAAAATCTGCTCTCAAGAGAGCGCGCTCTCTGAAAAAGAGCGAGAAGTGCTGTTGGCCGATCGGCTGCCTTGCGGCTTGTCCATCGAGCAATGAGAGCTGGGGCAAAGATAGGCGGCTACAAGAAATTTTAAGCCGCCTTCTTGATCGCATCAGGCCATTATGAGAGAGAGAGGCCCCTCAGCTTTTCTTCTAAATTGAAGGGTGCTAAGCTGCTCTCCAATGAATGCAGGACTTGATCCATCGAGGGGCGCAGCTCATGGTTTAAGTCGATCATCTCTTTAATGATGCCACAGACATCGGTGGGGATTTCCTGTCTGAAGCTTAAAAACAGGTCCAATTCTTTTTCTGAGAAGACAGCCTTTCGGGGAGCTTTTTTCTCCTTGAACTCAGGCGGTTTTTCTTCTGGCTGATCGGGTTGAAAGGGCGGAAAACCTGTTAAAATCTCAAATAGAACCAGCCCAAGTGCATAGACATCCTGTGCTTTTTGAATGTGGCGCACCCTTTGATAGTCAGGGGGGGATTCTTTCAAGGCCTGCTTTTTTTCGATAAAATCACGGTCGCACACGTAATCGATGCTACAAGCGTCGGGATGGTCGTCCTTGAGCGAGTCGTTGGAGAGGTGCTTGGCATGGCCAAAATCGGCGAGAAAATAGCGCATCTTTTTCACTAAAAAATTTTCGGGTTTGATATCCCCATGGCTGATCTGAGCTTTTTCATGTAGCGATAGGATGGAGCGGGTGATGAGCAGCGCATTAAAGAGGCGATCTTCAACAGGAGGAAGGATTGGCAGGTGGTGGCGGGGATCTTTGGGTAGTTTGGAGAGGCATTCAAATAAATCGCCCTCATAGCAGGTGTAGAGAATGCCAACCAGCGATTCTTCGAAAGGCTGTTTGTAGATGATGACCTCCCCAAATGGTTTATCGACGATGGCTAAGTTCTCAGGTGCGTTTTTTAAAGATTGGTGAATTCCGCTTAACATATTAAATTCGTAATGAGCGTCATCGATCAACGTCTGCAAGGCTTCGGCCCCTTGTGGCCCTTTGAGCGCTTCTTGGCTAGCTAGCAGCACTTTGAGCGCCATATTTTCCCCCCGCGTCACATTAAACAGACGTAAAACCTTGCCAAAGCTCCCTTTGCCAATCTCGCTCTCGCTAGAAACTTCCAGGATCTGCAGAGAGCCGCTCCTTGGAGATCTGGCTTTATGGATGGCCATATAAAATAGATCATCCACTTTAAAGTAATTGGCCGTACTCTTCTCATTTTTGACGCCCAAGGCTCTATAGGCCGTTTTGATGATCATCATCAGCTCATCTTTTTCGATCTTTTTGCTCTCTAGCTTGCTGATCAAAGCTTTTTTGTCTTTTAAGCTTTGCTGATAATGGGAGCGGGCTAAATCATAGGTATCGATCGCTTGAGAGAGGGTTTTTCCCTCTTTGAGTAAAATGGCGTTGAGGTGGGACGGGAGATCATGTGTTTTTCCATGAGCTTCAATGTCTTTGCGATCTAAATGGAGCCTTTTGGCTAGCGTTCTAATTTCAAGGAAGACTTCTTTATCTCCATTTAATGAAAAAGCGACATAGCGATGGGATCTTTTACCCGAGGGGGGAGCTGTTAGGCAAGGGATGTTGAACTTATTGGAGGGTGCTTCTTTGAAGACGACATGGGGCCCTTTTTTAGAGGCGTTGATCCGTTTGCCGCTCTTTGTATAAGAGGAATCTGCCGATGTTTCTTGAAAAAAGAAAGAAGGGGTTATAGTGTTCATAGGTGTTTTGCTTTACCTCTCTTTAAATGGTGGGGGCGGAGCACTTGTTTGATGCCTCAAAATTTTTGATTGGCAGGACTTCGTGCTCTTTAATAGCATTGGCCTTTTTTATGAGCGCTTCTTGACCTAAATTGAAAAGGATAATGCTGTTATATCTCTGGAAGTGGAGGTTCTTTTGAAAATATCGACTGGTAAAGCGCTTCTTTATTCTTTATCTTTTTTCTCAATAAAGGTAAAGGCGTCTCCACTTGCCTCAAGATTTTCTTCCTTTCTTCAAGCTTTCGCCTCAGTTTGACAGGCATCAAAATTGGGTGGTCAGGCACTAGCTTTAAAAAACGCTTCTCAAAAAAGAATGTTATCACTAAATAAACGCCTTTTAGACAAAAGCGTCTTTAGCTCTCTTTCGCGCAGCAGAATTTTTAGGAAGAGGCATTTAGAGGCGCTGTTTATTGCCGATCAGATGAGTTTATCTGGCAGAAAAAGAGATAAGAGAGGAAAATAGTTCTCCAGATCTTTTCTAAGTTTTTTTGACGGGCCTTTTTTGGCAGGTTTTTTTATAGGGTCAAGCTTTCTTTGGCAATCTCAAGAGTGCGCTAAAATAGGCTTTAAATTGAAAGCGATTCAATCAGGGGATTTTAAGAATGCCTTTAAATCAACAGCAGATGCAAGACTTTAAGAATCGGTTGGAAGACCTCCGCCGACAGTTGACCAAATCTCTTCATAACACAACAGAAGGTGTTAAGTCTCCAGACGATGCCACCGGTTATAAGCAGCATCAGGCCGATCAGGGCACCGATGACTTTGACCGCACCATCACTATCGAGCTGACTAACCGCGAATTGCATATTTTAAAGCAAATTGATCGCGCTTTAGAAAAAATTGAAGATAATAGCTATGGCATTTGCGATATTAGCGGATTGGAAATCCCAATCAAAAGATTGGAAGCTGTCCCTTATGCGACCATGACTGTCGCTGCGCAAGAGAAGCTAGAGAAAGGGCTTCTATAAATGCTTTTTAAGAGATTTAAGAATTCATTTTTGCTTTTTGCCCTGATTCTGGCGATCGACATGGCGACAAAATGCCTGACCCACTTTCTATTGCCGGTGATGGGGGATCGCTTCCTCTGGTACCCTTACGGAGGAATTGGCGTCTTTCAAAACTTCCTAGGGATTGAATTCTCTATCTCACATATGACCAACCGGGGAGCTGTCTGGGGAGCGTTTAGCGCTTACCAAAGCTACCTGGTCTTGGTGCGCTGCATGCTGCTTATCGGTTTAATTGCCTATTTCTACTACAATCGAGAAAGCCGCTTGCAGACTCCTTTGACGTTGATCATCAGCGGCGCTTTTGGCAATATATTGGACTATTTCCTCTATGGCCATGTCGTCGATATGCTCCATTTTGTCTTTTTTGGATATGATTACCCTGTCTTTAATATCGCCGATAGCGCCATCTGCATTGGCATCATTTGGATGGCCATCGATGCCTTTTGGTGTGATCGAGTGCGGCAGGTGAAAAAGCAAAAAGGGCCGGGATTTAAGTCGAGGTGACAATGGAGCGGATTATAGAAAAAACGCTAGAGGAGTCTAGCCCTTTGCAGGCCTCTAAATGGATCCAAATTCCCTTTTTGCTCGGCGTTGCCGAATGGGATGCCTTTTTAGAGCTGCTATCTGAGGCGCTATTTTATCAATCCAAAGGGGTTTTAGAGCGCGGCCAGGGCAAGATCGCTGTTGGCAATCTCAAAGAGGGGTATCGCTGCTACATCCAAGCGCTGCAAAGAGGCGAATTGCCTGATATGAACGCTTTCAATGCCTCCTTTCATGCCTTTATCTCTTTGGAATTAGATGCCCTCTATGCTTTGAAGATCGATGCCAAGCGGTGCCTCATCAAGGCCTCTCGCCCTGTGATCCACTTGCAGCCGCACCGCATGGAGTTCTCTTCAGATGGCTCGCTCCGCTCGCAAGTCTATGGACTTGAGCCTGTCGAATGGGGTTTGAAGATTGCCTATCCGACCCTCTATCAAAGAAGCGATGGGCAGGTTTGCCAAGTCTTTCCCGAAAAGGGGGTCAATACGCGCCTTTTTGAAAAGATGCAGAGATGGCTGCGCTTTCATTCCAGCTACGCCTCTTTTATCATCAACGGCCAAAAGAAGACGCACTCCATCCGCTTAGGCAAAGAAGTGCTCCCTTGGATCAACAACCATCCTCAGCTGTCTAAAAAAGGGGTGACGGTGATCGGCGGGGGGCCGCTTTGATGCCTTGGGAGCCTTGGGTGGACAGTTCGCTTTCAAAAAGCGCTGAAGGCCTCCTTTGCCGCCTCATCGAAAAAAAATGGCGCATTGCTTTTGCCGAGTCGTGCACGGGGGGCGCCGCTGCCAGCCATCTGATCAATTTGCCCTCAGCATCGCTGGCCATAGAGAGCTCTTTCATTGCCTATTCAGAATCCGCTAAGAAGACCCTCTTGCATGTGAAAGAAGAGACGATCGCGCAATTTTCTGTAGTCAGCGAACAGGTGGCTGAAGAGATGGCCGCAGGCGCTCTGCTCTTAAGCCAAAGCGATGTGGCTGCGGCGACGACAGGCTTTGCCGGTCCGAGTGGCGGATCGCCGTCAGCCCCTGTCGGCACAGTCTGCTTTGCCATGCAAAGAAAAGGGAGCAGCCCCATTTCCTGGCGCGCTCATTTTTCAGGCAATCGCAAGAGCGTGATCGATCAAGCGGTCTGCCATCTTTATCAACGCCTATTTGCTTATTTGGAGCTGCCCGAATGCCCTTCTCACTCTTAGCCGCCCTTTCAATGGTACTCCTCTCTCTCTTTCTCCCCTTTTTGCACCCAAATGGCGCCCTGTTAGAGAAGCTGCTGCTCACCCTCTCTCAAGTGGGCCTATTATCTTTGCCAGCTCTCATGGCTTTTGATCTTTATTGCAAAAGTCGCTCCCCTTGGAAGGCAACGGGCACTTTGCCTCTTTTAAACTATCCACTGCCTCTTCTCTTTTTGCCTATCATGGGTCTGTTGAGCGCCTATCTGCCCCCGGCAAGCCTGCCCTTCCTCTTTTCTTTTTCTTTTTTCCTTCTGACTTTTTCTTACGATCTCTTTTTAAAGAAAATCCTGTCCTACCCACTCTTTTTAAATGACACAGACCTTGCCCTTTCCCTGCAAAAAGAGCCTTTCAAGCGCGTATTCGATCAGCTCTTTGACTTAGGGCTCCACGACTTGAGCCAAGGCGCTTTGACTCGCGCTCTCGGCCGCATGGATGCCATCTATTCCCATTTATTGACGGCTCCCTTCTCCTCTTCAGAGGAAAAGCGCTTTGCCTATCTCTACTTCATCGAGCTTTTTAAAGGGTTTTCCTCCGAGTGCTCGGCCCGCCGCCAAGAATATGCGCTCGGCCAGCTTCCTTCTCTTCTCAGCCGTGCTTTTTTGGCTGCCGCTCCCTTGAAAGAGGAGATGCCTTTGGCCTATCTAGAGGCTTTTTCTTGGCTGCATCAAAGGAGCGACGCTCCTCTAGCCATTAAGGTGCAGCTCTCTCTCGAAGAGGTATTTAAACAGCTCTTAGAAGAAGGATATGCGGAAGAGCCCTGCCTGCTCGCCATTTTTTCCCTGCTCGAAAATTGGACAAAAAAGCGCTTTCAGCAAGATAAAGGGCAAGATATCGCTTCTTTAACCTATTTTTTCCGCCATCTTTCAAATATGCTCCTCCTACCGGGCAAAGAGTCTTTCACCGCCTTAAAGCAGGAAAATGAGCGCCTCTTAGCCGAATTCACAGCTTTGCAGCAAGTGCTGCTCAAGATGCCGGCAGCTAAATCGCAGAATCCATGACCCTAAAATTTTTCCTAAGCTAAAGATTCTCAAGGGTTTTTTGCTTTTAGAATATTTTCTAATTTCAGTATAATAGTGAGCCCATAAAAATTAGGAGGAAGGCGTGAATATAAAAATCGGTGATATAGACCCTTGGGCAGCGGTTCCTGCAGCCATTTTATATGGCGGCATAGGAGCTTTGGCGAGCGGTGTCGTTTTTAACAAACTGTCGCATCTGGTTGAATACACTTTAAACAAGACATTTGGCGACTACGAAAATCCGGAAAAGATGTGTGACGGCAGAATTGTGGTCACGATGCCTAGATATGAAGCTTCTTATTATGTTCAAAATATTGCTCTGGCAGCGCTCGTGGCAGCCGTTTCCTTAATCGGCGTTAAAATTTTAGTTGCAGCTGGTTGCCCAATCCTTGTCGCGATTCCGCTATTAGTGGGCAGTGTGGCAGTTCCCATTATATTCAGTCTATGCAACATGATGCTGCGTTATGCAAATGCTCATCGGGGACGTTGGGTGGCAATCAGCGATGCGGAAGTTGAAAAGCGCGGGATCAACAAAGGGACTATAGAAATTTCCGATTGGGGCAAAATGGTCTACCTCAATCTTGGAGCCTCCCCTAAATTTCTTCCAGGTGGCCACAATTCGGATGATTGGTGAGGCGATAGGCCTTGAGGCCTCGAGCGACCTTGATGTGTGAGCCGCTTAAGTAAAGATTTTACCTTCTTTGTCATTTGTCAAAAGGCCTTCAGCCTTGGGCTAAAAGCCCATGGCTGAAGGCCTTTTGATTTGCCCGAATAAGGATTCCAAAGGACTTGAAGTCCTTTGGTGGAGGAGGTCCAGGAGGAGGCGACGCCTCCTCTTGGAAAAAACGCCTCTTAAATGTCCAAGCCCCAGGGGAGATCGCTCCAGCTGGAGGGAACGGGAGACTTGATGGTGAGAAGTGTCTTTAAGGTGGGATGGGGGATGATGAAGCGGTGGTGGTGGAGGGCGATGCCTTGGGGGAAAGGTTGGTGGCTGCGATAGGTGTGGTCGCCGACGATGGGATGGCCGGAGAGGGAAAGCTGGGCGCGGATTTGATGGTAGCGGCCGGTGCCGAGGGAGATGATGAGGAGGGCAAAGCGATCTTTAGTTTTCAGCACTTCATAAGAGAGCGTGGCGTGCTGCGCCTTTGGATCGTCTTTATGAGAGGGCCTGCCTCGGACGAGGTAGTGTTCTAACGCCTCTTTTTTTTGAGTGGGAGGGGGGGAGACAGCGGCGAGGTAAGTCTTTTTGGCCAGTCGGTCGCGCAGCGACTCATTGAGGCGGGAGAGGGCTTTGGAGGTCTTGGCAAATAAGACGATGCCGCTGACAGGTCGGTCGAGGCGGTGGGCGGCGTGGAGAAAGACGTTGCCGGGTTTCTGCCATTTCTTTTTAAGGTATTCTTTGCCCCACTCTTCCAAGCTTTCTTCTTGGATGTCGATGGCTGGCTGCGTGGCCATGCCGGCAGGTTTAAAGAGGGCGAGCAGATGGTTGTCTTCAAATAGGACTTCGGGTTTTTGCATGGGACGGGCTCTATAGGGGTTAAAGGTGGGTGCGCTGGCGCCTGACTTCAAAAGTGAGGAGCGTTGTGGCCATGGCGACGTTCAAAGAGTCGGCCTGTCCGCACATGGGTATTTTCACTTGCAGGTCTGCCGCGTTCATCCACAATTCGGATAGGCCTATTTGCTCTGTGCCTACGGCTATGGCGACCGCTTCTTTGAGCGGAGCTTCATAGAGCGACTGGGTGGCATGGGGGGTGGCGGCCAGGATGTGAATCTGGCGGCTCTTCAGCCAATCGATCAGCTCGATGGAGGAAGTTTCAAAGACGGGGATGGTGAATAGGGTGCCGACGCTGGCTCGGACCACATTTGGGTTATAGGGGTCGGTGCAGCGGTCGGCGACGATGAGGGCATCGGCTTTGGCGGCGTCGCATGATCTTAAGATGGTCCCTAAGTTGCCTGGTTTTTCAATGGCTTCGGCGATGATCAGGAAGGGGGGCGACTTTAGGGTTTGGAGATATTCTTCTAGCTCTTTTAGGCCGCGCCGATTTTGCTCGGCGATAGCGATCAATCCATCGGGGCGGTCGCGGTAGGAGATTTTGCGAAAGGCTTTTTCATTGCAGGCGTAGAGGGTTGCGCCGCTTTTTTGCACAGCTTCAATCAGGGCATACTCGTTGCTGCCCAAAAATAGGTCTTCAGCGTAATAGAGGCTTTCGATTTTCTGGCCGCCTGAGAGCGCGCGGCTGATTTCACGGTAGCCTTCGATCAGGAATCGCCCTTCACGGTCGCGATCTCGTCGGTTATAGAGCGCTTCGACGGCTTTAATTTTGGGATTGGCTGTGCTGGAGAGGAAAAGAGGTTGCATCTAAAACCTAATGTTAAGGGAGCGCCTTGTTTGAGATTGCTTAGGACCTGGGAGTTGTCTATGATGTCTCAATCTTTTGATTGCCAAAAGTTTATAGATGAGGCACAATCTTGACAAGGAAAAGTATACTATAGACAGGAAAAAGAAGCCGAAGGGTTTAAAAAGGGATGCTTTTTTGGCCGAATGTCGCTAAAATGAAGGATAAAATTCATTTAATGACCCCTTTTTTTCAATTGACATGTTCTCATTTCTTCTCGGGTGCTCTAAAGAATGAGTTTTTGGCCATCGCTTAGACTCATCTCGAGAAAAATAAGCTAAGCCATGCTAAAAAAAATAGCCTGTTGAATAGGTCTTGAGGAGATTTAAAGATGCCCGGTTCTATAGAGAATATCGAAAAAGCGATCGATGATAGTATTCGCGCTTTGCAACAGCTCAAAGAAAAACGCTCCCTCCTCTTCATCAAGCAGGTGGCGGAACTCTTGGCAAGTCAATTCCAAAAAGGGCATAAAGTGCTTGTCGCCGGCAATGGCGGCAGCTTATGCGACGCCGCCCATTTTGCCGAGGAGTTGACCGGCTTTTTTCGCATGAAGCGCCGGGCGCTGCCGGCCATTGCCTTGAGCGATCCGGGCCACATCACATGTGTCGGCAATGACCTGGGCTTTGAGTGGATCTTCTCCCGCGGCGTGGAAGCGCTAGGTAAGAGAGGGGATGTCTTTGTCGCCTTGACGACGAGCGGCAATTCGCCCAATTTACTGCACGCTTTAAAAGCAGCCAAAGAGCTTGGGCTTTTCACCGTGGCCTTTCTTGGCAAAGACGGGGGGAGCGCGAGGGGGCTTGCCGATTTTGAGCTGGTGATCGAGGGCTTTGCCACCTCTGACCGCATTCAAGAGGCGCACATGGCAGCCATTCATATGATCATCGAAGAGGTGGAGGGGATCTTATTTGCGCCCCATCTGCCGCTCGAGCCGCAGGCTCAAGTGCCTCTCGCAGCGGACGCTTGCATCCGCGAGACCTTTTCCGATCAGCTGATAGCCAAATCATGAATGCATTTAGGCAATCGCCCATCTACCCATTCTTAAGACGCTGGCAAGGGCGCTTTTTCTTTCCCTTTCTGAGCGCCTTTTTGTTTGCTCTTGCTTGGATCCTCTCTAAGCTCTACCAGGTGGCAACCCTTTGCCGCAACTGGGCCTTTGACTTAAAACTCTTTGCCACCTATCGCCCTCGCTCTTTAGTGATCAGCATCGGCAATTTAGTGGCCGGCGGCACAGGGAAGACACCCTTGACCCTCTTTTTAGCCAACCGCCTCGCATCATATGGCCAAGTGGCTATTTTATCGCGCGGCTACCGCTCTTTGGCCGAACATGGCAAAGAGCCGGTGCTCCTTCAGTCGGGGCAGGGGGGGGAAGGGCTGCTCCATGGCCCTGAGATGTGCGGCGATGAGCCTTGCCTGATGGCTACCCTCTCTCCTAAATCGACGGTCATTGTAGGCAAGGACCGCTGCCAAAGCGCTCAGCTGGCAGAGAAGCTCGGCGCCGCTTTTATCCTATTAGATGACGGATTCCAGCACCGCTACCTAGAGCGAGACTTTGACTTTGTCGTGGTCAATGCTGAAAATCCTCTAGGCAATGGACATCTGTTGCCCCTGGGGACGTTGCGCGAGGGCGCCTCCGGATTAAAGCGCGGCAGCGCCGTCTTCTTAAGCCAAAGCCAAGGCAAGAGCTCATCTCCATCTACGGGAGCCTTTTTAACGACCTGCCCCCTGCCGATCGTCGAGACAAGCTTGACCGTGGAGGGGCTTTTAGATTGGGAGGGAAATGCCGCGCCCCCTGTCACCCGTGCAGGCGCCTTTTGCGGCATTGCCCATCCCGAGCGTTTTTTAAAGACGCTAAAGAAAAGCGGCATCGACGCTTTGGACTCCCTTTGCCTCGGCGATCACGCCGATTTTAAAGAGGATGCTCTTCAGCCGTTTGCTTTGGCATGCCAGGGCAAAGGAGCCCAAGCTTTAATATGCACAGCAAAGGACCGTTTTCGCTTTCGCTCAAAGCCCTCCCTTTCTTTGCCCCTTTATTACCTTTCTGTCTCTTTAAATGTGCAAGAAGAGGCTTTCCAGCCGCTCTTAGAGCATATTTTGAGTGTGTCAGAAAAGCGAAAGAATAGAGTTTAGGGCGAAACCCTTTTTTTAAGAGACGGGAAGTGCTATGTTGAGATATTCTATGGCCTTTCAAAAAAAGTGCCTTATAAAATGCTAGAATTTTTTTCCTTAAGGGAGAGTTTTTATGTTGCTCACATCCCATGAAGGCTTGCTCGGGCAGTTGATGAACGAGATGCAGGGCCAATTGAATTATTTTTTCAGCCAGCTCGATTATCAAAAGCTCGATCAGCTCTTAAAAGAACTTTGGCACTGTAAAGGAAACCTTTTTTTCACCGGCGTCGGCAAAAGCGGCATCGTTGCCAACAAAATTGCCACGACGCTGACATCGACCGGCACCAAGTCCCTCTACCTCTCGCCCATGGACGCTCTGCATGGAGACGTCGGGCTCGTCGAAAAAGGAGATGTGGCGCTCTTATTTAGCAAGAGTGGAGAGACCGATGAGCTGCTGCAGCTGATGCCCGCTTTAAAAAACAAAGGCGCGCGCGTCATCGCTGTGGTCTGTGAAGAGGAGAGCCGGGTGGCGAGGAGCTCTGACTTGGTCATCGTTTTGCCCCTGCAAAAAGAGCTCTGCCCTTTTGGCTTGGCGCCGACAACGTCGACCTCATTGCAGCTGATCTTTGGCGATGTGCTTGCCGTCGCATTGATGCGCGTCAAAAACTTTAGCCTCGATCAATATGCCAAAAACCATCCCGCGGGCCGCATTGGCAAGCGGATCACGCTGCATGTGCGCGATTTGATGCTGTCTGGCCGAGATCTGCCCCTTTGCCATCCCCAGCAATCTGTTTTGGATATTCTAGTGGAGCTATCAGATAAAAAATGCGGCTGCGTGCTCGTCGTCAGCGAAAACCTCCATTTAGTTGGCATCTTTACCGATGGCGACTTGAGGCGCGCTCTGCAATTGAAAGGGCCGGCAATTTTTGAAACGAAGATTGAAGAGGTGATGAGCTTATCGCCAAAATGCACCCATCCCGAAGCGCTGGCCGTCGATGGCATGAAGATCATGGAATCGGGCCAGCCGGTGACTGTTTTGCCTGTCTTAGACGAGGGCAAGCTCGTCGGCTTGCTCAAGATGCACGACATCATCCAGATTGGGCTCTAGCAATTTGCTAAGCGCTTGGGCCGTGCTTTTGGTGAAATAGGGCAGAAAGAGGGTTGAACCAAAGAGAAAGGGAGCGCATTTTTTGGAATGAAAACCCTCTTTGAGGTGGATCTTTAGCCCATAGGGCTCTTGCCCTTTCCACTCAAATTTTTCGACGGCGCTTAAAGAGAGGGTAAACGCCTCTTTTTTTCCCAGGCGATAGCTCAAAGAAGATTCGCTGATTTCAATGTGGTGGGGCCTTTGCTCTAAGTTTTTCAGCTGGCGGTAGGGGGTCATGCCCTTTAAGATGAGCAAGTACCCGGCGAAAAATAAAAAGCTGCCCATCTGCTGCAAAGAGGACATAAAGAGCGGCAGCAGCAGCAACAAAAGCCCTGCCAAGCAAAGAGGCATCCCCTTTTTTAGCCGAATATCGATAGATTTCGGAGAAACTTTTGTATAAAAAACTGTGGGTTCCATAAAATAGCCTAAAAATTTTAAAAGTGCGCGCCTGATCCCTTATGCTTATGAAAAACAATTGGTTGACCTTTCTCGTCTTATTCTTCTCAATAGGCGCCTTTCATTTTCTCATGCCCCCCCTTCTCAAGGGAGACGAATTCACGATTGCTGTCGACACCACTCAGATTGGCTGGCGCGGCTGGGTGACCCTTTTGGTTACGTTAGGCAGCTTGCTCACGATGATCAAGGAGGTCTATTCTCCCGATATCGTTCTCTTTGCTGCCTCAGGGCTCTTTACTTTGCTAGGTATTATCGATCCGCAAGAATTTTTGCAAGGATTTTCCCAAGACATTTTATGCACCATCGCCATGATGTCGGTCGTGGCCCGCTCTTTTGAGATGAATGGACTGCTCCGCTGGCTGACGCAGGTGGGATTGGCCGATTGGAAGCCGACAAGCTTTGGTTTTTTAGCGCTTTTATTGCCGATTGCTATCCTCTCCATCTTCTTAAATAACACGCCCATTGTCCTAGTGTTGACCCCCATTCTCAGCCAATGGGCTCTCGATGCCAAGATGAAGCCATCCAAAGTGCTGATGCCGCTTTCTTTTGCCACGATGCTCGGCGGGATGTGCTCTTTGATCGGCAGCTCCTCCAACCTCTTAGTCGACGGGCTGATGCGCTCTGTCTGCCCAGAGGCTGGGCTGCACTTTTTTGAGCTGGGCTATGTCGGCGTGCCTCTCTTAATTGTTGGGCTTCTCTATATTTCCTTCATCGGCCGCCATCTTTTGCCAGAGAGAGATGACCCTCTCAGCAAGATGAAGGGCGAGGCTAAAGAGTTTACCGCCGAGTTTGTCGTCAAAGAAAAGAGCCCTCTCATTGGCCTTTTGCTGAAAGAGGCGGGGCAAAAGTTCTTCCGCGGCTGCCTGCTCATTGAAATTGAGCGGGAAGGGCGCGCCATCGCATCCCCCGATCCGGAAGAGGCAATTTTGCCAAATGACCGGCTGATTTTCATCGGCGATGGGGGGCAAATTGCCTCTTTGAATACCATCGAAGGGCTTAAACCTGCCTCTGATCCCCATTTTCAAATGGATCCCGATTCCCTCCACTTCTTTGAAATCATCATCTCCAACACCTCCAGCTTCATTGGCAAGACGCTGAAGGAAATGGACTTTCGCTCCACTTATCAGGCCACTGTCATCGCCATCTACCGGCAAGGGTACCGCCTGCGTGGCGACTTGGGCGAGCATCTGCTCCATCCGGGCGACAACTTAGTGCTGCTCTCCAGCGAAGAGTGGCCGAGCACCATCAACAGCGATTTTTACTGCTTTCGCGAAGCGGAAAAAGTCAGTCCCTTGCGCCCGACCAAAGTCAAGCGCCTCTTTTTTGTCTGCTTGAGCATGGCTTCTATGCTATTGGCAACAGGGCAGATTATGACGACAGCTTTGCTCGGCGCCTTTTTAATGTGTTCGCTCAAATGCATCTCGCTAAAGCAAGCGCAGCAAACAATCAATTGGAGCTTGCTCTTGATGATCGGCAGCAGCTTTGCCTTTGGCATCGCTCTTGAAAAGACGCAGATTGCCCACTTTGCCGCCAAAGGGCTCCTCTCCTTCATCGGGACGAACCCACACCTGCTCATCGCCTCGATCTTTTTAATTACCCTAGTTTCCACCTCCTTCATCACCAATGCCGCTGCTGCTGTTTTAGTCTTTCCCATTGCTGTCCGCGCTTCCCTGATGGCCGGCTTTGACCCAACTCACGCCATCAAGGCGCTCGGGGTCACTGTGGCCATTGCCGCCTCTTGCGACTTCATCACTCCCATCGGCTATCAGACCAACCTTATCGTCTACGGGCAGGGGGGATATAAGTTCACCGACTTCACCAAGATGGGGCTCCCTTTGACATTGCTCTGCTGGGGTATGTCCACTGTCTTAATCAATTTCCTCTGGCCCCTTTAACCACCCTGAGCCAAAAGACTCATTCTTTAGCAGGGGTGTGGAAGGGGACAAGCAGCCCCTTTCAAAGCCACATTCTAACCACAAAAAGTGCAAAACTTTAATCGCAGCCGTTTCTCTCCCCAGCCAAAAAAAGTGCGAAATAAAGGGTAAAGGCATATACTCTTAAAGTGATTGATGGCAGACGCTGCTTGATTTTAACATTGCCTTTTAAAAATAAGAGTTTAAGTTATGAGATTTATCTATCAGTTTGCGATCCTTCTGACGTATAGCTTATGCCTTTTTGGTAAAACACCCCTTTTAGCTGAAGGGTCTTATCGCCCCTCAGAAGAAAAAATGATTGTTTTACAGCAAGAGAAGAGCCCTGCGCTCAACCTCTCTGACGACAACCCCTTTCACCTCAAGTGGCAAAGTTGGTTTGTGGTATTCACCATCTTCATTACCTTTGTGGTCA
>JARBTN010000023.1:0-2322 GCA_029240195.1 Chlamydiales bacterium | reverse complement strand
TTGGAGCCGCTCTCGTGCTGACCCTCTCCGGAGTGGTGGATCACAACACCTTCATCAAAGGCTTTTCCCAAGATATTTTGCTCACTGTCGCCATGCTTTCGGTGATTGCCAAGACGCTCGAGGTGAACGGCATTTTAAAATACATCGCCCAGTCATTCCTCACCCGCTCGAGAAACCGCTCCTGGCAGCTTCTATCGATCATCCTGCCCACCTATTTCCTCTCTTTGTTCATCAACAACGTCTCTGTTGTGCTGATGCTGATGCCGCTCGTTCGGGAATGGGCCAAAAATCAGATGCGCAGCCCCTCCAAGTTTTTAATTCCTCTCTCCTATGCCTCGATGCTCGGCGGGATGTGCACGCTGATGGGGTCGACCACCAATTTGGTCGTCGATAGCTTAATGCGCACAGTCGATCCGACATTTGGCTTTGGCTTCTTTGAACTTGGCATGATTGCCTTCCCCTGCGGCCTTGTTGCTCTTGTTGTCCTATTTTTCCTCTCTGAGCGGCTGCTGCCGAGCTATCCCGATCCGCTGACCAGCTTGTCGCAGCAGACGCGGGAATTTTCTGCTGAGTTTTTAGTTGAAGAGCATTGCCCCTTTGTAGGCCAGTCGATTCTTTACTTAGCCAACCATTATTTCAATGGCGCTTCTATTGTCGAGATTGAGCGCAACGGGGTCTTAATCGACAATCCCAAAAGAGAAGAGGTGTTTGAAGTGGGAGACCGCTTGGTCTTTGTCGGCGATGTCAGCCAGATTGCCCCTTTGCATTACATCTCCCATCTAAAGAGCTTGAGCGATCCCCATTTTCAGGTGAATGAAAAGTCGCTGCACTTTTCAGAGATTGTCATCTCTGAAACCTCCTCTCTCATCGGGCGCACTTTAAGGCAAGCTTGCTTTCGCTCTAGCTATGGCGCAACCGTGCTTGCTGTTTACCGACAGGGCAAGCGGGTGGTCGGCCGCATTGGCGATGTTCTCATGCAGCCGGGAGATACTTTGATGCTCCTCTCTTCAGGCAAGAAAAAGGGATTTCAATATCACAGCGATTTTTATATCATCACCGACAATGAAGAGGTGAAGTCGACAGCGCCAACCCATGTGCCTTTTATTTTATCCGTGCTCTCTTTGGTGATCCTTTGCGCTGGGTTTGGGCTTCGGCCGATGCTCTTTGTGTCCACCTTAGCTGGGCTCATCTTTTTAGTCTCAAGGGTCATCTCTCCTATTGAAGCGATCAAAAGCGTCTATTGGAATTTGCTGGTGCTGATCGCCAGCGCCTTCACGGTTGCCGAAGCGCTGAGAGCGACGCAGGTGGTGGACCGCCTGGCCGATTTTGTCCATTTAGTGGCAGGAAATAACCCCTATTTGATGATTGGCTTTATCTTCTTAAGTGTGGTGCTGCTGGCTGAAGCCATCACCAGCAATGCGGCGGCTCTTTTGATGTATCCCGTTGCTTTAAAGGCCGCTCTACTCTCCGGGTTCGATTTGGCCTCTGCGGCCAAAGCGGTCGGCATGACTGTCGCTGTCGCCGCCTCTTCGGCCTTTCAAACGCCTATCGGCTATCAAACAAACCTCATCGTCTATGGCCCGGGGGGCTACCGCTTTCGCGACTATGCAAAGCTTGGGCTACCCCTCTGCTTGCTGGTCGGCTCGGTCGCTGTCTATCTGATTCCCAGAATTTGGCTTTAATGTTGTTTGAAAGCATTGTCTTTAGATAAAAAAACTTGCAAAGGTCTTGGCCTTCTAAGGGTGGAATTTTTGGAAGGGCTTTGCCCCTTCCCCCCTCTATTTTTATTTTTTCCTGATCAAATGCATTTTGATGACATAATCGGGCTGCCAATCTTCTGCCCTAAAGAGGATTGCCCATTTGAACTGGTCTTGGGTCAGCCAAGAAGCGATGGGTTTATCTTTTAATGTGCGTTTAGCGCTCTCTGACAAGGAATCTGAGAAGAGGTAATCCCTCTCTCCGTATCCGTATAATTCGTTAACCGATAAAGCTGGGAGCCGGATTTCGATACTTACAAGAAATGAGGAGAGATTAAATTGATTTGCCGAAGTCTGATCATTCTCCTGGCACCTGACCTCGTTAAAAAAAATGGCTAAATGTTGCTTGCCATCAGGTTTAAGGACAAACTCAAACTGCATTCCATGCCATTGAGTCTTAATGGTTTGAGCGATCCCTTCTTTGAAAAAACAATTGGCCTCCGGCAAATAGAAATGAAGTTCAATTTCACTATTCATGCCATCGCTCAGTTCACTTTTAACGGCTTCTAGATAGAAAAAATCAGGGTTCTTTTTTCTGCCTGTCTGCTGGATCGCCGATAATTCA
>JARBTN010000098.1 GCA_029240195.1 Chlamydiales bacterium | reverse complement strand
AAGAGGGCGTTGGTCGGGCAAATGGCCGCAGCGGTCTCCTCTTTCAAAGAGTAGGTGATGTGGCGGGTAATGCTAGCTGCTCTTTCTAGGCTGGCTTCAATAGACTCTTCTATCTTTAAAAGTTTGGCATCGCTGGTCTGCCATTTTAGCAGCTGCACCATCGATAGGATGCCAGTGAAGATGTTATTTAAATCGTGGGCCACGCCGGCAGTCACTTTGCCAATTGCTTTTAGCCGTTCGTCTTGCTCGAGATGGCTGGCTTCGCGGACTAGATAAAGGCAGGCTTTGGCTTTGAGGGGATGTTTTTTAACCGGCACGAGATAATAAAGGCAGCTTTCTCCATTTTTTAGCGGAATTCTGCCGGAGAAGACACTTTTTTTGTAGACGCAGAGGGAGACTTTTTTGGCTAAAGACAGATGCTCCTCTTGAGGAAAGAGGTCAAAAATTTGGCAAGCGCCGCATCCAGAGGCAAAGGCTGCGGTTTGCTCGAGCCCAGCTTGCTCGACAATGGAGCCTTCCCGAGTGATGTGGGCATACGGCTGATGTCCTTTTAGAAGCGGGAGCCAATGCTTTTGTTTTCTTAGATGCACCATAAACTTAAAGCTTGGGCTAGAGGGTTTAAGAGGCGGGGGCGACAGAGTCCGCCAGCGCTTTCAGTTCACTTTGCAGCATCAAATCAATGGGCTCCTCTTTCCAGCGGTCAGGGAAATCTAAAGAGCGGTTTTCGGCGGTGATGACCATGATCCGCCATTTGGCGCATTCTTTATCCTCGAGGTTGGAGAAAAAGGTAAAGCTTTTGCCGCTGCCAAGCTCGCCAATATGGTGCTTTTCACACTTTCTGACTCCTTCATGCTCTCTTTCGACTAACAATTTGGCATGGGTCCAGCCAAAGCGGTTGGCATTTTTCACTTCCCAAAAGGTTTGGCTGTCGGAGCGGCGGTAGCGCGATCTAAATAAGATGCGCAGCACTTGCAGCTTGCGCTTTTCACTGATGTAGTGCTTCTCGCACTCGGTTTTGATGAAGAAGCGGCTGAGCACTAGGTAATGATATAGAGCATAAGGAAGAGCTAAGGCCAGCAAGATGAATAGGGGAGAGCAGCTCAGCCCCATAGCCGCTGCGGGCTTTAATTGCAGGGGGCCGAAGAGAAAGATTAAAAGGCCGGCGCAGAGGCTAGAGACTCCTGTGATGGCTCGGTCTTGCTTTTTCAATTTTTGCAAGATGACTTTTGTCTCTTCTGGAAGAAGTTTTGGAGTGCTCACCGCTTGCCTCGCCCTTGTTGAATCATTGCCGCCCAATTGGTGGCCAATCGGGGTTTCAGCTAAAGTTATCGGCATTTTCCGGAAAAAGAATAGGCAAACGCTCTTTTTTTTATAAAGCAGCGCGGAAGGGCTTCAAGAGGAGGCGGGATTTTTCTTTCTGTTTTTCTCTATAAAAAGTATGCTTTACCCTTCTTTTTAGATGATGAATCGCCTGTGTACTTCGTGCATAGCTCGAGATGTAAAGATTTTTTTAGGAGCGTTCCCATGTCTCAACCGCATCCAGGGAGTTTACTGGGGGGCATTTTGCTCGTCGCCGGCACGAGCATCGGCGGCGGCATGCTGGCCCTTCCCGTCTTAACAGGAAGCATCGGCTTTTTCCCCTCGCTGCTCTTATTTTTAGGCTGCTGGCTGTTGATGGTATCGACAGGGCTTCTTTATTTAGAGGCTTGCCTTTGGTTCAAGGGCGATGTCAACTTAGTGTCGATGAGCGGGCAGACCATGGGCTTTTTTGGCCGGGCCATTTGCTGGACCCTCTATCTTTTCCTCTTCTATTGCCTGACTTTCGCCTATATTGAAGAGGGGGGGAACTTGCTGCAAAACTGGCTGCCGTTCTCCAAAGTGCCGGCAAGCTTTTTCTTTTTAGCGCTCTTTGTCCCCTTTGTCTACTTGGGCACCAAGGCGGTCGATGCGGCCAATAAAGTGCTGATGATGGGGCTGATCGTCTCTTATGCGGCATTTGTGGTGACTGGGTTTTCCTACATCAACCAAGATCGGCTCTTGACCTATCATTTTGCGGGCTTTAGCGGCGCCATCCCCATCTGTTTGACCTCTTTTGGCTACCATGGCGTGATTCCGACCCTGGCCAAGTATCTGCACTACGACATCCAAAAGATGAAGCGGGCCATCATCATCGGCAGCGCCATCCCCTTTGTTATCTATGTTCTTTGGCAAGCTTTAATCTTGGGGATCGTTCCTTTAGAGGGGGAGCATGGCCTATTGGCCGCTGGCCGTTTGGGCCAGTCCGCCGTTCAGCCGCTGAGCTTTTTCATCAACCAAAGCGCGGTCTTCACCTTGGGGCAGCTCTTTGGTTTTTTTGCCCTTTCGACCTCTTTTTTAGGGGTGACCTTGCCCTTGAAAGATTTTTTGGCCGATGGCTTAAAGGTCAAGAAAGAGGGCTGGGGCAACGGGCTTTTGCTCCTCCTCATCTTGGCCCCGACGCTCGCGATCTCCTTCACCTATCCCCACCTTTTTTTAAAGGCGCTCAACCTAGCTGGAGGGATTGGCGGCGCGGTCATCTTAGGGTTGCTCCCCATTTGGATTGTGTTTGCCGGGCGCTACTATCGCGGATTTACCTCGAGCTATCGCGCTCCTTTTGGCAAGCCGGCCCTTTTCTTTTTGATGGCTTTGATTTTTTATGAGCTGGCAGTGGAATTTGGCAGCCTCTCTCTTTGAGAGGAGTTGCCCTGGAAAAGAGGGCTGGGGAAAAATAATCTGGAGAATAAACCCTTTTTAGATTAATATGTCTTATTATTTATAGGGAACTTAAGCGCTGCTCAAGTTGAACTGAACGCTTAGCTGTCCTTCTCGTTTAGAAGCTGCTATCAGCGACTTGCTGCAAGGCGCTAAAGAGGAGAGCCAAGCATGAAAGATTTTTTTAAGATTTATGTTGAGCAGCTCCGCCATGGCAAAGATTCTTTGGTCGAAGCCGAAGTTTCTCCTGAGTTTTTAGAGGTCAATGAGCCAGAGCTCTCTTTCAATCAGCCCTTAAAGTTACGTTTGAAAGCGCTCGTCGCCGATCAACACCTCGTTTTAAATGTCAGCGCCAAAGCCTCTTGCCAGATCCCTTGCTCGATCTGCAATGAACCGGCCGATGTTGAACTAAAAGTATCGAATGACTACCACGAAAAGCCTTTGAGCGAGATTAAGACGGGCGTTTTCGATTGTACAAGCCTTGTCAGGGAAGCGATTTTGCTGGAAGTGCCACCTTATGTCGAATGCCATCAAGGTCGTTGCCCCAAAAGGAGCGAGCTCACCCCCTTCCTTAAAAAAGGGGATGAACCTGAAGACAAAGAACATCGCCCTTTTGCTGACTTACTATAATAGAGAGCAGAGCTTAAAACACGTTAGCTTTTGAGCTTGCGCTTCACCAGTTTTTATTTATTTTGAAGGGAGGAAATCTTTCTATGGCAGTGCCACGTAACCGCCACTCGAACGCGCGCAAAAATTCCAAGCGTGCTCACCAGGCTAAAAAACCTTACCACCTAGCAAAATGCCCAAACTGCGGTGGCGTTAAATTGCCCCATCGCATCTGCGCACATTGCGGCCAATATCATGGCCGGCAGATGGTAGCGGTCGCAAAGACAGAAGAAGCTTAAGAGTCGCTGGAGGCAATTTTGCCCAGCTGCATCGGAATTGATGTCATGGGGAGCGACTGTTCCCCAGATCTCCTTCTTCAAGCTGTTATTGATAAGGCAAAGGAGCAACCTTGCTCTTTTGCCCTCTTTGCCCATCCCCATCTTTTACCTCTCTTTGATCAGCAAGTCTCCTCTTTTCCCATCCTTTCCTCGCGCCTGAGCTTCATAGCGTGCCCTGAAGTGGTCGAAATGCAAGATGATCCCTTCACTGCCGTGCGCCGCAAGCGCAACTCTTCCCTCATCCAAGGCTTAAACAGCCTAGCTGATGGTGAAATTGACGGCTTTGTCTCTGCTGGAAATACCGGAGCCCTATTTTTAGCGGCTTGCCTGCAAGTGCCCCTTTTGCCGAGCGTCTCCAAGCCGGCTTTGGCTGTCATCTTTCCCTTCCCAAAAGCGCCCTGCCTCTTTCTCGATGTGGGGGGCAATGTCACCTGTACAGCTCAGGATTTGGTGAGCTTTGCCTCACTTGGCCAAGCCTACTTCGCTGTGCAATCAGCCGAGTGCCCGCGCCTGGCGCTGCTCAATATTGGCAGCGAATCGCTCAAAGGGACCATTCATCATAAAAATGCCTTTCAGCTGCTGCAAAAAATTTCCTCTCTAGATCATAGTCTTTTCAAGTTTATCGGCAATGTCGAGCCCGATCAAGTATTGGACGGCGCCGCCGATGTCGTCATCTCCGAAGGGTTTTCCGGCAATATTTTTCTAAAGACCACAGAGAGCTGCTTCAAGCATGTCACTGCAATGTTTAAGCAAGCGCTAGCCGAGAGCGGCATCGCTGAAGCACTCTTAGCCGACTCTCTCCATCGCCTTGGGCTTCCCGCTGCCGCCCAAGAGATGCCGGGAGCTTTGCTCTTAGGCCTGAGTCGCCTTGTCGTCAAGTGCCATGGCCAAGGCAATGTTCCATCGCTACTTAAAAGCATCCAATTCATCGAGTCTTTAATCGAAAAAGACGCCCTGGCTACCATCGCCAAGCATTTGCCCAAAGGCGAGCGCCCTCTCTCTTAAGTTTTAAGCCTTTTTATCCTTTACGATAAAGCCCCACTAACTCCACCTGGGCCAAGATATGGCCGGCCATGGCTTGCTCCAGCTCTTGTTTGGTTGCTTTCTCATGCAAGGTTAGGGATTGGTCGAGGGCATAGGCTTTAAAAAAATAGCGATGCGTTCCAGAAGGGGGGCAAGGGCCGCCATAGCCCAAGTTGCCCCAGCTATTTTTGCCCTGTTTGGCAGCTGCCGGCAAGCAATCTTCCAGGAGATGCTTCTCCGGCGGTAGATTCCATACCACCCAATGATCCCAGACGCCTCCCGGCGCATCGGGATCATCGACGATTAAAGCAAGGCTCTTTGCCTTTGGAGGGATGGCGATAAAATCGAGGGGCGGGCTGATATCTTGCCCCTGACAAGTGTATTTGGGGGGAATGAGTTGGCCTTGTTGAAAGGCTGGACTTGCAAGTGAAAAAGGGGTCATTGCTGTTACCTCCAAGAATAATGATGCCATTTCGTTGAAATTTTTATTGATAATGATCAATCAAGGCCAATTTATTTCCCATCACTTTCTGTTAAAATGCCTTTTATATAGTGGATTACATACTATTGAAGGGCTTATAGAATCAGTCGATGCTCCCTTGCGTAGCCTTAAATCCAGATGCCGAAGATAGTTGAGGAAAAGAAGGGGTGGAGCGGCCAATGTGGCATTGGCAAAGCCGATTTTGGCAATCAGCTATTTACGATTTTGTGCCCTTTAATTGACAATTTAAATATAATATTAAGATCAAAATGAGGTTTTAATATGATTTATTCTAAATTTCAACCTATTGCACAGCCTTTTTTGAAGGTAAAAGATTTCTTGGGCAAAGAAACCAGTCGCATACAAAAAGCTTTTTCTCCCAGCCATTTCACACTAAAAAGTCCTTTCTCAGATCGGGAAAGTGTGGCTCAAGCAGTGACAGCAGTTGCTCTATTCGCAATAGGGGCTATTGCTAGCGCGGCAAATTTGATTTTAGGAGAGTTCAACTTGCTGCAGGCAGTATTTGTTATGGTTTCCTGCAGCTGCTATGCCATCTGCCTGCTGGCGATGAGCCTATTAAAGGAAAAAGTGACGGTCTCTATTTCTGCCCCAGAGCCCCCTTTAATAGGCATTGCTGAACCATTAGAAGACGAAGGGCTAGGCTCTTTCCAGGATTTGCCCTCTGAAATGACTCAGGAAATCTTCAATAAGCTGTCGACCCGAGATTTAGTTGCTATGCAAGGTGTCTGTCGCACATTCTATCACCTATCTAAAGAGCAAATTATTCTAGAAAAAAGAAAGCAGCTAGCGAAGATGATTGGATTTACAGCTGAGATTCCCGACGATCAAATAGATCGCTATTGTGCGGCAGCTCAAAACGTCAAAATCTACCACCAGCCGCGTTTAATCGAAGCTCTAGGAGGCATTTTGGCGGTTGAACAACTTCCCTGCCTAAAGCTGCCGAGGACTCAGGTGGATCAATTGAGTAGGCAGCCCTGGGATCAGGTTCTGACTCAAGATCATATCCTTTTTAAAAGCATGAGCGCTCCTGTCATGAGAGGTTTTGATAGTTTAGGACGCCCGTTTATTATTATAAAGTATAGGTATAATGAGCTTGATAGCCCTTTGCCGAAAACAAGGATCTTGGTCCTTTTTCAGACCCAAAATATCAGAGAATGGGGGACAGTAGCTTCTTACCGAGACCCTGATTACTCAGGTGTGTCTATTTCTAAAGAGACTTCAGCATCTTTGCGCCTTTCTGAAAGGACTTCAGCATCGTTGTGCCTTTTAGGTCGCATTTCTCGTCTGATCAAGGGAGAACCTGTAGGTCGACTCATTCCTTTTGCTCGTTCACTAGGTTTTACAATTGAAGGGAATAGACATTTTAGAACTTTACCTGAT
>JARBTN010000022.1 GCA_029240195.1 Chlamydiales bacterium | reverse complement strand
AAACAAGGGGTAACGTCGCTGATTCAAGCATTCCTTCCCATCAATCAAAGATGGAAGGACTCATCGCTGACCTTTCAACCGAGCATCCACTCTGATTTTTTTGTGGACCCTGAACGCCTAGCTCAAAGAAACGGGAACGCTCTGTCAAAGAGCGAATCGATCGACTGGCAGGCTTTTCCAAATAAAGAATGCACCCAGTTTGGGCCAAAGGGTTACGCTGTCTATACTCTTCCTGAACTGATCTACTATCGAGCGGGATCCAGCCCCATCCCCATGGCTTTACCCCATCATTATTCTCTATGCCCAATTAGCGACCGATTGAAGCGCCAGACGCTCTTGACGCATCAGACATGGGCCCTTTCTTCTGATGCCCTCTACCTTCTTTGCCAAAAAGCAAAAAACACGCCTTTTACTCTTTGCCGCTACTCTTTAGAAAACGGCCAATTAGAAAAAAAAATACCCCTTTCAATCATTGGCTCTCAGTTAAATCAGCTCAGAGCCAATGAACATCTTGTCGCCTTTGCCACTTCTGAGCAAAAAATCCATCTCTACGACCAAGAGCTTATCCCTTTGCAGGCTTTACATCTAACAGACCTCTTTCCGCCCGAACGGGCAATCAAGGGTTTCTCCGAATTTAGCCTGCATGGGGATCATTTAATTGTCGTTTCCCAAGCATTTAAAGAGATCAGCATTTGGCACCTGGAAAAAAAACTCGTGCGCTGCCTCCCTTTAACCGGCAAGACGCTCAACGCTTTTCAAGCGGCCGGCCCTTTTTTAGCCCTAGCTCTCGATCATCGGCACATCGAACTCTTCGATTTACAGACGGGCAATCTCTTAGCCCGCTTGACCCTTTCTGAGAAAATGTGGGATACGGGCCCTTGGCAACAGGGCTCATGCTGGCAGGCGCCTTTTCTCTTTAAAGAAGAGGAGGGCCAGATGAGCTTGGCCGTTTTACTGGAAAGTGGGCGGCTAGAAGCTTGGTCAAGTCATCTCTAGAATTATTTCTTTTCTAAAATAAAAATAGAATCCTCTCAAGCTATTTGATTTACTAACAATAAAATAACAGATTGTTTTTTACTAAATTTTATCATATAATTACTGCGTCTTATACAACACAGGATCAAAAGGCCTTTGCCTATAAAAATTTAGGCAGAGGAGATTGAAAGCCGACGCTCTAATTTGAAAAACTGCCCTCTTCTAGTGCCCGACCACAGATGTTTTTACGTGTCAAACGAGCGTGAAAACATCTGTGGTCGGGCACTAGTCCCAGCAAACTTAAAAATCTCTAATTTCATTGAGAGGTTCTATGTTTTCCCCATCAAACGTCTTGGGTCTACCCCAAATAGAATATGGCTTAGTCGGCATTCAGATGGTCGACAATCTCAGCGAAACTCTCGCCAAGTCAGGGTTCACCACAGCTTATGACCCCCACGCTAAAAAAATTTCTATCCTAAAGACATCGGACATCCCCCCCTCTTTTGTAGAGCGCCTATTATCTCAAGACTTGCGCCTCTCTTTGCAATATAGAGACACCCTCATCTACCCAAAAATTCAAAAAGGGGACCCCCAAGGGGACTTAGAAATTAAAATTTGCGATACAGCAACACATTACATAGAAGGTTCTGAGCAAGAGATCGAAAAGCTGGAAAATGAGCTCTCTCAGGGCGTCATCCGCGCCATGGAGCAGTTTTTTAACCGCCATGACAAGGGCCGCGGCATCTGGTACCCAGACGACTACGCAAGCCACCTCAAAGATGAAGAGGGCAAAGAGATGGACCCCTCTTTTTTTTCCGGATTTGCCGATGAAGCTTTCTTTGAAAAGGCTGATTCATTCACCTTTCACCTAAAAGAAGGGAAAAAGGCCTCTGACGCTCTCTTGAGCTTTTTACAAGGCCCCACTATTGCCGATTGCGGCAACGCCATACAAGCTTGTTACTACAAGTGCATTTTAGATGTGATCAGCAAGGAGAGGTTCGACCTATTATTTAGTGACCACCCTTGCAGCGCACGGTTTCTCATCAGCCAACAAATATCTGCCATCCACCCTCTTAAAAGTCTAGTTTGCCCTGCAATAGACTCTTTAGAAAATCCGATGGGCGTCTTAGGCCAAAGGCCCCTACAAATTGGGGATGTGGGCTACTTTGGCGGAGTCAAATGGTATCATAATAAACACCTCAAAGGATTTGCTGGGGGCTGGAATACCATCTATATCGGAGATGACAAAGAGCAAAATCAACTTTTCATTGCCCATGGATTTGCTAAGCCGCAGACAGAAAAAGAAATCCAGCAGCAATTTTTAGCGCTCTACAATCAAGAGAGAACTCCCCAGGAAAAAGCGCGGATTGCCGAGGCCAAGAACCCTCAATTGCACGACCCGAAGGTCAATTTCTATCTAAAATTTCATGAGACCATCCCCTTAGAAATTGTAGAGATAAGGCCGGAAGCTTTTTTAAAAGGATTTATCCCCGAAGACTGCGTCAAGATAGACGCTAAAAAATTGCTTGCCGCAAAAAGGAGCGCCTCTCTCCATCCATTGACTACCCATTTAGAAAGTGTTTTAACCGAATCCTTCATGCAGCAGACAACTCTGCTGACAAAAGAGAGTGCGCCTTTAGAGCCGACGGTCGAATTTGCCGCCAAATCGCTCCTAAAAATGCTAGGGGATGTCAAACGTTTACTATTAAAAAATCCCTTCCCCAAAAAATCAGACTTTTAGGCCGGCCATCGGCCTTTGCCTCCTTTTCTGAACTCGATCGGTTTTTCTCTTAAAAGGGCTCACCATTTCAAAAACTGAGCCCTTAAAGCTTCGATTCAACTCTTTTTTTTATGCTTCAAAAAAAGTTTTTCCCCTTCCTTTAATTTGCTAAAATTGCTAAAGATGGCCTCATTTTTGAAAAGAAGCGCTAAAACTTCCCCTTCTTTCTCCGATAACCAGACGAGCATATTTTAGCCAAGAGAGCGAAAGTGCTGAAGAGGAAAAAAGCCCTTTTCGTTTTTTTTGGAGCATTTTAAAACATGAGGCTTGAAGCAACATGCAAAACCTGATGGCCCACCCATTAGAAGATTCTAACCGCAACAACAAATCTGCCACCCCGTGCATTCTGGTGATCTTTGGCGCAACGGGAGATTTGACAGCCAGGAAACTGGTGCCGGCGCTCTATAACCTAGCCCTTGATGGACAGCTGCCCGCTCAATTTGCCTGCGTCGGCTTTGCCCGCCGCGAAAAAAGCCACGAGGCTTTTCGCCAGGAGATGCTCGAGGCCGCCAAAAGCTTTTCCAGACAAAAACCGATCGATGAAGCGCTTTGGAAGACTTTTAGCGAAAAGATGTACTACTTCACATCGGAGTTTGATGATGACAAAGGGTACCAAAATCTCGATCTGTTCTTAAAAGATTTGGACAATAAGCTCGGCACCCGCGGCAACCGCGTCTTCTACCTCTCCACACAGCCCAGCTTCTTTCCTCAGATCGTCACTAAACTCAGCGACAACAAGCTCATCTACAACCCCAACAAAGTCCTCGATAAATGGTCGCGAGTGATCATCGAAAAGCCCTTTGGCCGCGACATCCTCTCGGCGATGGAGCTGCAGAGCCACATCGAGCGCTACCTCGATGAGAGCCAAATCTACCGCATCGACCACTATCTCGGCAAAGAGACGGTGCAGAACCTTCTGGTCTTCCGCTTTGCCAACTCCATCTTTGAGTCACTTTGGAATAACCACCATATCGAGCAAGTGCAGATCACTTGCAGCGAAGAGCTGGGCATCGGCAGCCGCGGCAATTTCTGGGAAGAGGCCGGCATGCTGCGCGACATCGTGCAAAACCATATGATGCAAATTCTCTCCCTTGTAGCCATGGAGCCCCCCGTCAACTTAGACGCCAACTCCATCCGCGATGAGAAGGTGAAAGTGGTGCAGTCGATCCGCGCCATCCCCATGGACGAACTGAGCAAATATGCTGTGCGCGGCCAATATGGGCCAGGCTTTGTCAACGGCCAGCCAGTTTTAGGCTACCGCCAAGAGAGCAATGTCCATCCGGAGTCTTCTATAGAGACCTATGCTGCCTTAAAGCTCTACATCGACAACTGGCGCTGGGCAGGAGTCCCCTTCTATTTGAGAGCTGGCAAACGGATGCCAAAGCGGGCCACAGAGATTGCCATCACCTTCAAACAGGCGCCGGGCATTCTCTTCCACCAAAATGGCAAAGGGCATAAAGAGCCAAATGTGTTGGTGATCCGCATCCAACCAGACGAGGGCATCTCTTTAAAGATTAACTGCAAAATCCCCGGCTTTAGCAGCTTTGTTCAGCCGGTGACCATGGACTTCCGCTACGGCTCATACTTTGGCTCCACCCAGCCGGAGGCCTACGAGCGGCTGATCTGCGACTGCATGCAAGGAGATAGCACCCTGTTTGCCCGCTGCGATGAGGTGATTGCCTCTTGGAAGCTGCTGACGCCGATCTTGCACCGCTGGAGCGAAAGCAAACCGGCCGACTTCCCCAACTACGCCGCCGGCACTTGGGGACCGACAGACGCTGAGCGCCTCTTGATGAGAGACCACCATGCGTGGCGCTTAATTTAACCCTTAACTTCTTTGCCAGAGAGTCGATGATGCAATGCCTATTTAATTTAATCTTCGTCCTCCCCAAAGCAAATAAGGCGGGGGATATGGTCGATATGCTAGAGCGAATGCGGGAATTTTTTCCTTGCAAGATCATTGCCATCCAATTGGAGGAGTGCCAGGGGAATTCCCCCCTGAAGAAGCTCTTCTCTGAAGCGGAAGGGAATCAAAAACCCTCCTCAGAGTGGGTCTTGATCGATGCCTCCACCTCTTTGGAATCCGCGCCTTTTAAAGTGCTCAAAGAGCTTAAAGCCGACTTGCCCACTTACTTGTTCTGGGGTCAAGATATGGCCATTAAAACGCCTCTACTCGACACTCTCGAGAGTTGGTCGTCCAGGCTGATCTTCAACTCCGAAGGTTCGCCCCATTTTGCGCAAATGCTCCGCGCGCTAGAAGAGCATAAGCTCGAGCAGCTGATCGATTTGAATTGGGTCAAGCTCGGTGCATGGCGGCAAGCCATCGCCCAGTGCTTTGACACCAAGGAAAAACTGCGTCAGCTGTCCCTCAGCAAGACCATTCACATTCGCTATAATCGCCCCGTTCAGGAAGAGCCCAGCGAAATTTTAGCCATCTATTTGGCCGGCTGGCTGGCCGACCGCTTGAGCTGGTCGTTTCAATCGCTCGATCATGTCGATGGCAACATCCGCTTGACCTACTCGATTGGCATCGAGGAAGTGCACCTCATTTTAAGTCCCCAAAGAGAAGAGGGCTGCTCTGCCAGCGCCATCTTAGCACTGGAAGTCTTCAGCCATGAAGACGTGCACTTTCTCATGAAAAAAGAAAAGGGGGGCATTCGGGTCAGCCACAGCTCAAAGGACCTATGCGCCGTGCCCTATACAATCACCAAAGGCGGGCAAAACCACCGCTTGAGCTTAATCCACGAAATCTTTCTTTGCCCAGTCAGCCCCCATTTTAAGCACACGATCAAAGCCCTTGCAAACATCAATTGGTGCCCATGACAGAGTCTCTCTTACAACAGTTTTATATAGAGATGGGCGTCAAGCCCATCTTTTGCGATGAGCGGCGCCATGTCCTAGTGGCGGGCAATGCCGAGCAAGCGCTCTCTTTAGCGAGCGACCACATCTTATACACGGCAAAACAAGCTTTAAAAAAGCGCCCCTTTTTCACCTGGGCGCTCTCCGGCGGATCGACCCCAAAGGCGCTCTTCGAACGGATCACCCGCCTCAAACAAGATTCGCTAGACTGGCAGCGCACCCTTCTTTTTTGGAGCGACGAGCGCTCCTGCCCGCCCGATCACCCAGACAGCAACTTCCGCATGGCCTGGGAAGCGGGCTTAAAGGAGATGAAGATCCCCTCCGATCACATTTTCCGCATGCAAGCCGAAAGCGAGCTTGCAAAAAATGCCCTAATCTATGAACAATATATCCAAAAAAAAGTCGATCAACAGCGGTTTGACCTGATCATGCTCGGCATGGGAGAAGATGGGCATACGGCCTCCCTCTTCCCGCACAATGCAGCCCTCGAAGAGAGGGAGCGGCTCATCGTCACTCCTCATGTCGAGCAGAAAAAAACAGACCGCATGTCGATGACTTTCAAATGCATCAACCAAGCCAGAAACACTGTCGTGCATATCTTCGGTAAAAATAAGAGCGCTATGGTTAAAGAGATTTTCACTCGAGAAGACCTCTCGACCTACCCCATCCAAGGCGTCGGCTCTTTAGAAAACCCCGCCCTTTTTCTGCTCGATCAAGACGCTGCTCTGGGTTTACCTTTCTAAAGGACCATGCTCACTCTCGGTATCGAAAGCACCTGCGATGAAACCGCTGCTGCGGTCGTCAAAGACGGCCGCCAAATTTTGTCCAATATCATCTCCTCTCAAATTGAGCGCCACCGTCCATTTGGTGGAGTGGTTCCGGAACTGGCATCGCGCTGCCATATCGAGCGAATCATTCCTGTCATCGAAGAGGCCTTAAAGCAGGCGGGCTGTTCCTTAGAAGAGATTGACTTGATTGCTGTCGCCTCGGGCCCCGGTCTGATCGGCGCCCTCTTAGTCGGTCTCAACACGGCAAAGGCGCTCAGCTTAGCCCTCAACAAACCCTTGATTGGCGTCAACCACATCGAATCGCACCTCTACGCCGCTTTGATGAGCCACCCGCCCCAAGACCTATTTCCTGCCATTGGCGTCATCTTATCGGGAGGGCATACCTCGCTCATCCACATGCAAGAGGTGGGCGATTATCAGCTGATCGGCCAGACGGTCGATGACGCGGCCGGAGAAGCTTTCGATAAAGCGGCCAAATTGCTCCACCTGCCCTATCCAGGCGGCCCAGAGATTGAAAAGCTGGCCCAGAGCGGCAACCCGGCGGCCTTTCCCTTTAAAGCCGGAACGGTCAAAGGCAAACCCTTCGACTTTTCCTTTAGCGGCCTCAAAACTTCCTTGCTCTACACCATCCGCCAGCTAGAAAAAGAGGGGCCCCTTCAAGAGGGCACGAAAAAAGACCTCGCCGCCAGCTTTCAAAGGGCTGCTCTTGGCGACATCGTGCGCAAAGTGGAGGCGGCAGCTGCCCTCTATCAACCCAAGAGCATTCTCTTTGGCGGCGGCGTCACCAATAACCGCGCCCTGAAAAGCCTCTTTAAGATTGAAATCCCCCTCCTCTGGCCTGAAAAGGATCTCTCTTTGGATAACGCAGCGATGATCGCCGGACTCGGCGCCGTCTACTATCAAAAAGGCGCCCTCTCCCCCCTCACCCTGGCTCCAGAGACGCGCATCGCCTTTTAAAGCGCGCCCTGCCTCTCTTGAATGCGCTCGGCGTGGCACCCCTAACCCTGCAAGGGCCACCTTTACTTAAAAGAGAGAGCTTAAATCGATCAGCCCCAAAGCGATTGAGAGGCACTCTCTTTTTCAGGGTTAGAATTGAGCCTCGCAATCATCTGCCTCATCTCTTTCATCAAATCATCAATCTTCTTCAAATCGATCGGCGTTTCTTTGACAATTGCTTCCGCCTTTTGAGAGAGCGCAGGGTCTATGACCCTTGTCCAGGAAGCGAGCAGCTTGAGGTCGTCGATGAGCCTCTCTTGCGGGCCATCGTTCTTTGCACTTGTTGCTGAAGTTATAATTTTCGAGGATACTTCCCCATTTTCTTCTTGGTAGCGATTAAACTCCCGGCAGCTCAAATAGATAAATAATTTTTGTTGCACTTCGCCATCGGTGGCGCAAATCTTCACCCGCAAATTCCCCTCTGCGTCTCTCTTCTCTGCGACTTTGGGAAAGAGCTGCAAAGAAATGTATCCCGCGCGCACTTCAGGGTCTTTATAGAGCAGCCCTTCAAAGGCCTCCTGCGCTACAAGGCGGGTCTTTAAAATAGTGATCGCTCGGCTCCCTTCCTGATAGAAAAAGTCGGAAAACCCTCCCCTCTCAGATTGCTCTAAGACAAGGTCCATCACCTTGATTCCATTTAGCCCGGCAAATTTTTCACCCGGCAGCCTTAAACGATTATGAGAGTTTGGCAAGGTGTGCATCATCGCTTTTTTCCTTTGCAGAGGGTCTCGTATATAAAGATCACTAAAAAAAAGATGCTAACTGAATATGGATTGTTTAGAAAGGCCCTCTTCCTCCATCGGCCGCTAAAAAATGCCCGTCGATGAAAGAAGAGAACCCTAGCATTTGATATCGGCAAAGGCAAGCCGCCGGCCTATCAAAAAGGCAGCGTCCATTTCCCTTCCTAGCAGAGAACGCAGCCCCTCTTCTTAATGAGCAGCAAGTTTTTCAACCAATTGGAAGTAGTTGCCATCCGGATCGGCAATCAATTGCATCCGCACATGGCCCGGTATTTCCTGGATCTCGCCGATCAATTTGACCCCTCTTTCTTTTAACGTTTCGACAACTTGAGCCAAATGATCGACCGTCAAAGTGACAATGGCATGTTGGCCTGGAGAAATCGGGCTCATCTCTCCCCCCTGCCCAACTCCGAGCGTAGCGCCGCCTTCAGAGCCTTTGAGCTCGAGCCATCCATACTCTGGAGACTCATTACTCAGCGTCAATCCCAAAGTTTGGCAAAAAAATTCTTTAGCCTTGGCCATATCTGAAACAGAAATCCAAGCCAGCTCTATTCTATTCACTTTCATCATCGCTCTCTAATGCATTGTTTTGGAAGTTTTCCTTTAAAGTAACCGATTCCGCCATCAATGAGAAGCGATTTTGCATAAAAAGAGGAGCGCCTTTTGTGCAAAATCGCCATAACCAATCGCCATTCATGGCAAAAAGCCTGCTTCCTTATAAAGAGGCCATGCTATAGCGAGCCCAGACAAAGATATTATTGCCCATATGCAAGCCAATCGGCATCTGCAGGCTTCCGCTAAACTCATAGACCAAGCCGAGTATTAGCCCCATGATTGTAGCTACAATCACTTGAGGGAGGAAAATGATGGGATGACACCCAAAGCTGAGCGCATTAGAAAAATGATATAGGCCAAAAGCAATGGAGGCAAAGAAGATGGCTGTCACACGAGATGCGATATTGGCGGTTAAATCTGAGAGGCCCGCCTTTGCGTAAAGATACTTGAATGCTATCTTAAATGCTCCTTGTAAAAGCCCTCTAAAAAAGAGCTCTTCTAAAGCGGGGATAAACACACAGACGTTAAACGTATCATAAAAATTTCCTTCCTGAGCTAAGTCAATGAAAGGGCTTTGGCCGATTGAGGCTCCCCCGACTAAGACTTTGAGCGCCCTTATTGTCAAAGGAGAATAGACCTTATGGACGCAGGCCCCCAATCCCAAACCAATCGCCCACTGGACTAAAGGAAATGCCATGACCTTTTTAATTTTTTGGGCCGTGGCATGGTAAGCGTTCTCTAAATCCACCCCAAAGGAATGCAATCCGGATGTGACAGCATCAGACAGATAAAATGAATGATTATTGGTTACTGCAAGGGACATCATTTGAAACCAACCTAAAAAATAAAAGCTGTTTTTTTAAAAAAAATAAATACTACTTCAGATAAAGATGAAAATCAACATTGTACTATTGTTGAGCATATTTAAGAAAGATCAGAGAGATCTCTGTGGATAGAGTTCTAGGAAGAATCTAAAGAAAGGGTTATCCTTTTATGAACCGATTCCAGAAATTTTGGTGCGTGTCACGCCGATTCTAGAGAGCTTTCGCGCTAGTGCCCGACCACAGATGTACGTGTCAAACGAGCGTGAAAGTTCTTTAGAATCGATCGATTCTAGAGGCTTTGACGCCGTTTAACATGCGCAACAACATCTGTGGTCGGGCACTAGGTTTACACCTCAAAATTTCTAAAATCGGTTCATATGGCTTACCATAAAAAGGAGAAAAAACATGTCTTCACCTTCTCTCATGCCAGGCGACAACTTGTCCCCCTTCAAAAACTTAGCGCCGGAAGTCAGATCCCATATCTATTCTTTCTTGGATGTTAAATCTAGAACGCGCATGCGAATGACGGCCAAGATTTTTGAACAAGATTTAACGCTGCCACCCAAGCTCGAGCTCACCATTCAGCGCCATACAAAACCCTTAGATAGGCGCTCTTTTAAATGTTTTTTAAGCAAGCTAATCGGTTTAAAAATTAGCGTCGAAAACCCTTCCTTAGAGCAAATCCAAATCCTTTTTAAACATAGCATCAGAGAAAGCATCTACTCGCTCTCTATGAATTTACAAGAACCCTCCTTGCAAAAAGAGCCTTTAAAGCAATCTGGCGCCGTCGCGCATACGCCCTCAGAGGAGAGTTTTCCTCGACTAGAGACCTTAAAATTGACAGTTGGCGCCGCAAGCTCCCCCTTAGCCACTCAACTTGTCAAAAGATGCCCTAGCCTAAAGTCAATGCGCTTACAAGCTCCCAAAGACTTGCCCCTGCAAGAATTTATCGAGAGCGCGCCCAAAGGCATTCAAAACATGCACCTGCGACAAATAGAGGCTGAAAAAGGCTCTGTCGTCGAAAATTTTTTTAACTGGCAAACCTTCAATGCATTCGCCGACTCCTTCAAAAATCTGCAGCGCTTAAAGCTGACCTCTATCCACAAGGGGAGAACTAAAGCAGTCTGCCTAATGGGCGATGAGCCCATTTACCGGCAAAATCCCCATTTGAAGACGCTAGTTTTAACAGGGCTGAACTTAAATAAAAGCGCCTTGACAGAGCCGCACTATCAAGCTCCCTTATGCCCGGAGCTGTCTCAATTAGAGCTTAGGTCTGTCATCGTGAATGATTTAGCTCTTTTTCACATCATTAGCCATTGCCCCAAGCTACAACAGATTGAATTTAAAGCCTCTTGCTACATCATCGACCACAACGATCCCTTTTCCAGCATTCCTACGTCTATCATCTCCTCTTCGGGAAAAATCTCTCCCAAGGATCATTCTTTCAATTGGCTGACTCATAAGATTCGGGAGATCTTTTTTTCCCGCGAGGACATCATCTTTTAATTGGAGGCCATTTCCGGCTCGAAAGTCAATCACCCTTAAAAAAAGAACCGCGATGCAACCCCTTCATAGAAATTTTCCCACATGGCTTAAAAGCCAGCCTCAACCTTCTACTCAACTTTCTATAAGCTATCCCCTAAAGCGAATTTGGAAGCAGGTGCTGGCCGCCATGGCAAACCAGCGCCAACGAGCGGCCGCGGCAATTGCCTGCGCTGCCTTTACAGCTCTCAACCAAGCCCAATCCTGCTTCAAATTGTCGACTCGCATTGTCCTGCCGCTCATCGGCATCACAGCGGCAGCCGCCCTGGCTTTTTTGATCTACAAAGCCTGCAGCTTTTACCTGGCCAAGAAAAAATTGGCAAAAGAGCTGGCCGAAGAGAGCGAATGGAACGCCTTTCGAGAGCGCCTTCTGGCATTTGGCAGGGGAATGCCCCCGCTCAGAGAAGAAAATATTGAAGAGCAGATGATTATTTTCTGCCGCGAGCTCCAAGGAATCATTGCCGAGGCAGAGACTAAGCCCTCCATCAAAGCCTCTTTTCAGTTGTCCCTCTTAAAGAACTGCCAAGAAATTGCCGCCGCTCAGCTTCTTAAGTTTGAACAAACAGCAGATGAGCCATCCAAAAGATTAAAGCTTTTATCTTTACAAAACACCTTACAATCCCTCTATAGTGCTATCAACCAAAGGTCTTAATATAAAATGATCGTGCATCATCAGCCCTCTATCTTCCTGTCCTTGAAAAAGAGGTTCGGCCAGCTCGAAGCGTTCTTTTTAAATTCACCCTTGTTTTTTAAATAGCAAAGGGCTAAGCTTTTTAGCGAAGAGTCATTTTAAAGCGTCAGTTACCTTTAACAAAGAACAGAGTATCCTCTATGGCTTCAAAAAGAGAGAAAATTAAGCTGAAGAGTACAGAAAGCTCTTTTTGCTACTATACGAATAAAAACAAAACCAACACCTCGCAGCGCTTAGAGCTCAATAAATACGACCCAACATTGCGTCGTCATGTCAAGTTTAAAGAGACCAAGTAAGCTGGCGAAATTGCAAAAGCGCTTTAGAAACTGACTATGAGTCATTCAAAAGCGCTTTTCTTCCTTAAAGAGATCTCCTATCCATGTATGAAATCGCTGTAGCCCTTCGCTATCTCCTTCCTAAGTGGCGCCAGCTTTCCGTCTCTTTAATCTCTTTAGTCTCCGTCTTTGTCATCTCTTTAGTGGTCTGGCTCATTCTCGTCTTTTTCTCCGTGACAGAAGGAATGGAGAGAGGTTGGACAGAGAAATTGATCGCTTTGACAGCCCCCATCCGCGTCACCCCCACCGCCAACTACTACCAATCTTACTACTATCTCATCGACCAATACAGCGAAAAGTCTGACTATACCCTAAAAACTATTGGCGAAAAACGAACTGAAGGGATCAGCCAAGACCCCTACGACAGCGCGCTCGACGGCGAACTCCCCGACTACTTCCCAACCCCCTGCCTAAATCCCGACGGAAGTTTAAAAGATTTGGTCAACTTAGCCTTTCACGCTATCCAAGAAGAGACTCAAGCTCAAGCTGGCGACTACGAAGTGGCCGTCGCTAACCTCCGCCTGCATCTGCAGCGCTCTTCGCTACAAGATAGCTCCAAAGACGGCTCCATCCTCTCTCAGACCTCTTATCTTTCCTCGCTCGACTTGGAAAACCCTTCCCTAAAAAAGACCTGGCTGCCCCCGCGCAAAGAAGACATCGACCACGTCTTGCAAAGACTGTCCTCTTTGTTCAGCAAAAGCCCCGAGCCCTATATCCAGCCTCTCACCGACTTCTTAGCCCAAGCTGAAATCAAAGCCTTTAAGACGCCCCCATTTGGCTTGAAAATGGCCCAGCAGGCACTCGAGGGACCCTTTCAGCTGCAAGCAATCGGCTGCCTTCAAAAGGGCAGGCCGCATAAAATCTACATCCCCAAAGACACTAAAGAGATTCAAAGCGCCTTGAGGTACCTTCAAGCTATCGGCATCGAGTCTCACCCCATAGAAATTGAGAAAAAACCCGGAGAGCTCGCCATCTCCACCCCTTCCAAAGCCAACTGGCAACAAGCTGAGCTGCACCTAGCAGAAGGCATTTCCTTGATTGCCGGCCCCCCTTCCGAATGGCAGGACCCCAGGCGCATTGCAGTCAAAGCGCTCATCCAGGGCCAGAAAATCCAAAGCTCTACCCCCCTTTCTGAACTGGTCAGCGATTCTTTTTCCGCCAAAGAAGGGCTCACCGAATTTCTCCTCAAGCAGCAAAGCCCCCTCTTCGGCCACAGCCTCCTCCTGCCGAAAAGCTTTCAAGAGAGCGGCGTTCTCCTCGGAGACAAAGGCTACATTCACTACTTCGCTCCGACCACAAGCGGCATGCAAGAGCAGCGCCTAGCTGTGTTTGTCGCCGGCTTTTACGATCCGGGGATCATCCCCATCGGCGGCAAAATGGTCCTCGTCGATAAAAAAGTGACTGCCCTGATCCGCAACAGCCAACAGTTTGAAGATGCATTGATCAGCAATGGCATCAACGTCCGCACCCCTTCACTCTCAGATTGCGAAAGGATAGCCGAGCGCCTAAAAAAGCGCTTTCAAGAGCTTGGGCTTAGCCCTTACTGGCACATTGAAACATATCGGGAATATGAATTCACCAAGCCGCTCTTTCAACAGCTGCAGAGCGAAAAAAATGTCTTCATGCTCATCTCCATGATCATCATCGTCGTCGCCTGCTCCAATATTGTCTCCATGCTGATTATCTTAGTGCGCGACAAACGGCTGGAGATTGGCATACTCCGCTCCATGGGCGCCACCTCTCTCAGCATTGCCCTCATCTTCGGGTCTCTCGGCGCCATCTTAGGGTTGATGAGCAGCCTAATTGGCACAGGCCTTGCGCTAGTCACCCTGCGCTACTTTGACCAGCTGCTGAAAATGCTCAGCTACTGGCAAGGGCACGCCGTCTTCAACGAGCACTTCTACGGCAATATCGCCTACCAAGAGATGAGCTGGAAAGCCCTCTCTTTTGTCTTGGCGGCGACCATCTGCATCTCCCTTATCGCTGCCATCTGCCCAGCCCTCAAAGCCGCCCGCTTAAAACCTGGCGCCATCTTAAAGCCGGAGTGATATGCCAAAAGAACTATTAAGAGCCGTCGGACTGGAGAAAACCTTTTCCTACCCGGAAAGGATTGAAATCCTCAGAAAGATCGACCTCACGGTCCATGAAGAGGAGACTATCGCCATCTGCGGCAGCTCAGGCGAAGGCAAGAGCACTTTATTGCATCTTCTCGGCTCTTTAGACACCCCCTCGCAAGGGGAGCTATTCTTTCAAAAAAAACCCTTTTCAGAGCTTAACTTAAATAACTTGCGCAATCAATCGATTGGATTCATCTTTCAATCCTTTCACCTGCTCGAAGATTTGACAGCGCTAGACAATGTGCTGATGCCTCTAAAAATTGCCCGCTTGCCCACCCGCAAAGGCACTGAGCACCACCAAAAAGCGCTGGAACTTTTGGCTGCAGTCGGATTGGCCAACAGGGCTCACCACCTGGCAAGGCAGCTCTCCGGCGGCGAAAAACAGCGCGTAGCCATCGCCCGCGCCCTGATCAATAACCCCCAGCTGATCTTGGCCGATGAGCCGACCGGCAATTTAGACCACCGCACAGCGCTCGAAATCCAAGAGCTCCTCTTTCACTTTGTCAAAGGGCAAAAAAAAGCGCTGGTCGTCGTCACCCACAACCAGCAGCTAGCCGCAAACTGCCAAAAGCAATACCGCCTGCAAGACGGAAAGCTCCTCCTTCTCTAATTCAACTGGGAAGGCTCAGGAAGAGAGCTTATACGCCCCCTAAAGCAAAACAATCAACTTCAGGAGGCTAAAAAAGCGCCTTGCGGTTCATGTCATGCTAAGAAAAAAGAGGGATAGCCTCTTGCTCGCTGGTCCTATTGCCAGAGCCCTCTGCAATCAACCCTTCCGCCGCAGGAAACAACTCCTCTCCAATTCCTTGATCCTCAGCGTCTCTAGGCGCCATATCCGCTCTCACCTCCTTAAAAATGGCCGGCTTCCCTTCCGCTAAGCGGCGCAATGTGCGACCGACAGTGCTTCCAAGCTCAAAACTAATGCCAAAGAGGGCGATAGAAAATACACCCATGGCCTTAGTTGAGCCGCTCAATCGCTCGCTTAAAAAGGAGCGGCGCACAAAAGATGAGACTGCCGCTACAGCGCCAAACTTAGCCAAAGGCTCTAGCACTTTATAAACGTTCGTGTAGGCCGCCCAGCGCTCTCCTTTCGCCATGTCGTCATCTAGCCTGGTAGGGGTAGAAGGATTGCTAAACACTCCATAAGCAATACCCGAGACTACTCCAGCAAGGGCACTTAGGCAGAGGGAGCGGCGCGCTAGACTGCCCCCGGCATAAGATACAGCCGTCGCCACAGAGTAGGTGCAGATGAGGCAAAAGAGGCTAAAAGCCACACGCATCACCTTGCCTGCTCGAGCCGCCGATGGCGAAAATGGGGTGTTGGGCGGAAGATAGCAGGGTTTAGGCTGGTTATTTGTCTCATAGTATTCGGCATGGCTATTGCTGGCCATAACCTCGGCAACAGTTCCAACAGGTCTCATAAGAAAAACTCCCTAAATTTAAAGAAGGGCGATGAGGCCCCTCTAAATTAGAAAAATAAGGGCGCATGCAAGCGCCAGGTTATTTTTAAGGAAAAACTAAGAGCCCAGCTTGCCGCCTAATTCATCAGGCATTTGCTAGCAAGCTGGAAAAGAGAGGGCATCAGATAAAAAACTGGCCCTTTGTAAAGCAGCCCTTAGGCTGGCCCTGTCAAGACAGGTTCCACAGGGTTTAATTGCGCCAGCGTGTTCAAGGCGTTTAGATTTAACACAGCAGGAACCCCTTCCGCTACGCGGCGTATGGAGCGGCTGACCGTCGAGCCAATCCTAAAGCAGATTCCAAAAGAGATAGCTCCTAAGATATAGGGCTGGGAAGGCAAGACCGCTCCCATCGAGAAGATGCGGCGCGCATAAGCGGTCACGGCAGCGACAGCTCCAAATTTAACAACAGGATCCAGTATTTTAACGGCAGCTTTATAGCAAGCCCAGCGCTCCCCTTTAAGCTTGATCTGATCAAAGATTGTGAGGTTTCTCATGTCGGTGAATAGGCCGTAGGCTAGGCCACTGACCAGGCCGGCGATAGCTCCGTAATAAATAAAAGGGCGCACAGCAAGAATGCCGCAGGTTTGGCGAATGGTTTGAGCCACACAGACGGCAGACGCCACACAAAATACTTCAAGAGCCACGCGAATCACTTTGCCGATAAAATTTGCCGCACTGGAATAGAGAGCATGTGGCGGAAGATACCAGATGTTTTGAGTGCGAGTGCTTCTGTCTGCAGCGCTTTTATAGTAAGTCCCGGTCGGGTTTTGCTCCATGACTGCAGCGATAGTATTTGGAATAACTGTACCCATTATATACCTCCATCAGGTGATTATTTTTATTAAAAAAGCCTTTGGCGCTAGGCTAAAAGCTTATTTTCATTTGGTTCTATAAAATTACTGACTAAAGAGCCGTTTTCAGGCGCATAGTAAAAATTAATACCCCTTAAGATATAATATAAAGGTTATTTGAAGGGATTCTATACACCAGTTATATCCAAACATAGATTAAAAGGCTACCTGCGATTGCTATAAAAAATAGGCAGCCCAAAAAAAAGCCCTGAGAGACAGCCAGTTAGGACTCAAAGAGTTTTTCCAATTTCTTATAAAAACCAAACTCCATCGCTTCCCTTTTCAAATTTAAATTTTCAGAGATAGGGTTAAAGAAACAGCCAAAGTTTAAATTTTATTAAAGAATTGAGGGGAAAAGACAGATATAGCCAAGGCAGAATTCACTCTTTTTGATTCACTCTTTTTGATTCACTCTTTTTGATTCACTCTTTTTGATTCACTCTTTTTGGCAAGACAGGCCAGTCAATGATCTTCCCAACAGCTGCTCCCCCGGGCAATTTTCAAGCAACTTCCCAAGCAACTTTCAACATTCGCAAAAAGCAGGACAACAAACAACAGCTTATGTTAAAGTGAACCTTCTCAAAGACTCGTACCCCATCCATTCAGTTTTGATGCAGGCTAAACTGCCTCAAAGCCTTTTGTCTGGACGGCCGCACTCGATTGACCCGCGTCAAAACTTGTGCAAGAGAGTACTAGCCAATAAAAACGATTTGCTCTTAAAATCACAAGTGAACTTTTCTTGCGCACTCTCTGATAGACTGGATGAGAAGCAATCGCCCAAACAAAACGCATTCAGAAAGGCTTTCATGGTTAAACAAGCAGCTCCAGCTAAAGAAAAAGGCTCTCCTAAATCGACTAAAGCAGTCCTCTCTCTAGCTAAAATCATTCAAGAATACTTAAAAAGCAAAAGCCTGCCCTTTTCGACAGAAGAACTTGCAGCAAAGCTGAGCATTAGCCAAGAGCAGCAGGCAGCCTTTGAACAGGCCCTTAAAAAGCTTTCGGAAGAGGGCATCATCAAGACCCGCTTTGAGCGCTGGATCTTGACGGCGATGAGCGATAAATTCATTCGCGGCACCATGCGGCTACACAATCGCGGCTTTGGCTTCGTCGAAATCGATAAAGACCGTAGCATCGCAGATGTCTTTATCCCCCGCCACCTGACCAATTTTGCTGTCGACGGCGACATTGTCGATGTCTGCTTGGCCAACGGGCCCGTTTCGCCAAAAGGCCCCGAAGGGCGCGTCATCGCCATCGCTGAAAGAAAACGGCAGCGCGTTGCGGGCATGATCCGCCAAAAAGACAGCGAGGGGGTCTTCATTGCCTACTCAGCCCTCCTTGGCACGTCCCACCCCATCCACATCAAGAAAGGGCGCAGCGCCTTGAAAATTGGCGATCGCATCGTCTTGGATGTGATCGAATGGGCCACCAATACGCAGCCTACAGTCGCCAAAGTAGTGCGCAAAATTGCCCATATTGAAGAGGCTAAGTTTGATGTGGAATGCGCCACTGAAGAGTATCAAATTCGCACCGCTTTTTCAGAAGAGGCCATTCAAGAGGCGCTCCAATTTGGCAGCAAAGTGCGCCCTAAAGACTTAATCGGCCGAGAAGACTTGCGCCACTTAGACTGCTTCACCATCGACCCTGACACGGCAAAAGACTTTGACGATGCAGTTTCTCTCTCCATCGATGAGCGAGGGCACTACCATCTAGGCGTGCACATCGCCGACGCCTCCTATTATGTCAAGCTCGGCTCCCACATCGATCAAGAGGCAGCTTTACGCTGCAACTCCACCTATTTTCCAGGAAGCTGCACTCCAATGCTACCCCGCCAGCTCTCTGAACACCTTTGCAGCTTAAAGCCAAAAGTCAACCGGCTAGCTGTCTCTTTGCTCATCGAGCTAGATCCAGAAGGAAATACGGTCTCTCACCAATTCTGCCGCTCGGTCATCCGCAGCCGCACGCGCCTCACCTACAAGCAAGCCAAGCAAATTTTGGATGGGAAAAAGAGAAGCCAATTCAAGGAAAATCTCTTAAACATGCAGACCCTATGCCATGTGCTAAAGAAAAAGCGCTTTGAGCGGGGCAGCATCGAATTTTCCATGCCAGAGCTTTCTTTGCACGTAGACGAGCAAGGCAACCCCACTGGAACGGAGCTGATCGAATACGACATCACCCACCAATTGATTGAAGAGTTCATGCTCAAGACCAACGAAGTGGTCGCCGCCCACCTCAGCCAAAAGGGCCGGGAGCTCTCTTACCGCATCCATGAAGAGCCCTCCGATGAGAATATGAAAGATTTTGCGCTCTTAGCCACCTCTTTTGGCTTTAATTTAAACCAAAAGCCCAGCCAGCTGGAGATCCAGCAGCTCTTTAACGAGGTGCTGCACACCCGCTTTGGCTCTTATTTGGCCACCAGCTACATCCGCAGCATGAAGCTTGCTGTCTACTCCCCCGACAACATCGGCCACTACGGCTTGAAGCTTGAGCACTACTGCCACTTCACCAGTCCCATCCGCCGCTATGTCGACTTGGTCATCCATCGCATCTTGCTGACCGACCCGATGGACCGCAAAGAGATCCAAGCCATCTGCGACCGCTGCTCTGAAAAAGAGCGCATCAGCGAAAAAGCGGAAAATAGCGTCATCCATCTGAAGAAACTGCGCCTTTTGAGAAAGTGGAAAGAAGAAAATCCTCAAAGGCAATACGCGGCCATGGTCACCCGCGTCAAAAATTTTGGCCTCACGTTTGAGATCACCGACCTTCAGGCGGAAGGCTTCTTCCACGTCTCTGAACTAGACGACGATTACTTTGTCTACCAGCCTGAGAGCAAGACATTGGTTGGCGTGCATGAAAAGGTCGTCTTTGCCTCTGGAGATCGCATCACAGTCTACCTCAAAGAGGTCGACTTAGTGAAGATGGAAGCCAAATGGCAATATGTCGCAAGAGAAGGGGCCGATCCTGCCTTGAAAAAGCACTTCAAGCGCAGAGACCGAAGAGACGCGGAAAGAGGGCGGGAAGAGAGAGGCTCCGAGCGCAGAGACCGAAGAGGGAGAAGAGATAAGGAAAAAGAGCGAGGAGAAAAAGCGGCAAGCGCCCCCGAAGCGCCGCCTGCCGCTGAAGCGCCCAAACCCATCGAATCCGCGGACCCTTCCCAGCCAGCTCAGCCAGCTCAGCCAGCTCAACCAGCGCGCTCTAAAAGAAGGAGAAGACGGCGTTGATCGACTTGCAAAAACTATTTGAAGACGTGCGAGATAATAAAGCGCTCTTTATCGATGTGCGAGAGGCCGATGAATGCGCGCTTGGCTATATTCCAGGCGCCCTCTTACTCCCCTTAAGCCGCCTGTCAAAGGAAGGGGCCGCTCAAATGGCCCCCCTCCCACAACAGGCGCTCTATATCTACTGCCGCTCCGGAGGACGCGCCAAACAGGCGCTATCCCTTCTAAAGCCTTTCCTTAAAGAGGGGCAAGAAGCCATCGCCCTCTCCTTTGGGTTTCAAGAGTTGCACCATTTTTTACAAGACAGCTTTTTGCAATGAAAAAATACTTCATCACCGGCCTCGTCGTCCTACTACCTATCGCTTTAACGGTCTGGATCATCTCTTTTCTTGTAAATTTGATGACCGCCCCTTTTAGCGATATTGCCAGTCAAATGCTCGATGGCCTCGATCTCAATCGGGGATTTCTTTTTTTAAGCCGCGAGCAAACCCTCCACTACGGGTCGCAGCTGCTCATCATCTTAGCGCTATTTGGCTCCATTTTGCTCATCGGCGTGGTCGGCCGCTGGTTCTTCTTCCACTATTTGCTGAAGTTGAGCGAAATCCTCTTAAAAAAAATTCCCTTCATCTCTTCGGTCTATCAAACCTCGCAAGAGGTGATTCACACGCTCCTCATCTCCAGCAACAATTCCTTCAAGCAAGTGGTGCTCGTCCACTATCCAGATAATGAGACGGTGAGCCTCGGCCTCATCACCAAAGAGGATCTGCCGCAAATTAGTCCACAAGATCCACGCCCCTACGTCTCTGTCTTCGTCCCGACCACCCCTAACCCTACTTCTGGCTTTTTAGTCCTCTATCCAAAAGAGAAAGTGATATACCTCGATATGAAAGTGGAAGATGCCCTCAAACATATCATCTCCTGCGGCATCATCCCCCTCAATTTAAAACAGATTCTGGCGCAAAAAGGGAACACCCCATGAAAAAGTATTTTCTCACAGGGCTCGCTCTCATCCTGCCTCTGCTCATCACCATTTTGGTGACGCGCTTTGTCGTCAATTTGCTGACCGATCCCTTCGATGAAGCTGTCCGCGTGATGATCAGCCATCGGCTCGGGTCTCTCACCCCCTTTAAAGAGACGCTCGTCTTTTATCTAAGCCGCCTATTCATCTTGTTGGCAATCATCGCCGGCGTGCTGCTCACAGGCCTGCTCTTTCGCTGGTATTTTGTGCGGCGCTTATTAAAAACAGGCGAGACATTGCTCAGACAGATCCCTCTGGTCAATAAAATTTATAATGCCTGCTCTGAAACGATCAAGACGCTGTTTGATGACACCCACCAAGGATTTAAAGAGGTCGTCTTTGTTCCCTTCCCCTATCGAGGGGTGCTAGCCCTCGGCTTGCTGACTGAGCACGCCGCAAGTCAAGAGGAGGATGTCGTCGTCTTTGTCCCCGGCACCATCAATCCGGCCAACGGCTTTTTGCTCCGTTTTCAGCGCCAAGATATCATTCATACTGCTATCGAAGTGGAGGATGCGTTAAAGTATATCGTCTCTTGTGGCATCTTATTTCCCGCTGTAAAGTTCAAAGAGGGATTGCTGCCCGATAAAGCAAGTGAAATCGATTAAAATTACCTTGCGCATATCCTGAAAAAGTCCTATAATTTAGCCTTTTAGGTCGGTCCATTCGGTTCTTTTCCCCTAATCCTTTCTACAATAATGATTAAAGAGGGAAAGTTTTCACGAGCGATCCCCCTTTTCAACAAGCGATCATTTAGCTTAAGAGGTATTTTTTATTATGGTGCGCATCAGCAAACAAGGCAAAAGACGTCAAAAGTCACCGCGAAGACCCAAGCTTGGACTGACCAAGACCGGGCCACTGAAAGATCACCTATCCAAAGGGTTCAAAGAGCATTCCAATGCAGTCTCGGGCGATCTGGCAGGCGGCATCTTCATTGCCAAAGTACGCTAATTACCCTCATTTACAATCAGGATTACCCATCAGGATTATACTATGTCTAGACACCCAAGCTTTGGAAAAGCCAATAAAAACGCAAAAAAACGCAACGTCTTAAAACGCTTTGAAAGAATCGATGTTCTGAAAAAGCTCGGCAAATGGTCCGATGAGACGCACACGAAAGTCACCGGCCTGCCTAAGACACCAACTATCTAAGGCTTTCCCCTGAAACCGGCCTTTCATTAAGGCCGGTTTTTTCTTTTTAACCTAAGGAATACTCCCCTTTCATGAGAATCAAAATATCCAACCGGCAAGAGATCTGGCCAGTCGAACGTCCCCTCATCGAAAAAGCATTGAAAGCTTTGCTGCAAGGGGAAAACATCCGCACTAAAGAGGTCGAACTGCACTTTGTCTCCAAAGAGGAAATTGCCGCCGTCCACGCCACCTACTTTCAAGATCCAACGCCGACCGACTGCATCTCCTTTCCCATCGACGGCAAAAGTCCGATCGACAATCAAATCTTAGGCATCGTCTTCGTCTGCCCAGAAGTGGCCAAAGAGTGGATCGAGCAAGAAGGGGGAACCCTTTCTGAAGAAGTTTTACTCTACGTCATTCATGGCGCCCTACACCTTGTGGGCTATGATGATATCGCACCTCAAGATGCGGCCGTCATGCGCCAAAAAGAAGCGCTCTATCTAAAAGAGACGTTCGCCCCCATTTCCTCCCTTTAAAATGCGCCCCCCCGCAAAAAAACTTAAAAATCTCCCGCAATGGGCAGCTTGGCGGCAATTGGGCATAAAAAGCATGATTGCTTTTAATCCAGAAAATTTTATATTAAATAAAAAAAAGTGATGTAACTGATGTTTTCTGGAATTGTACAAGGCTCCTACCCCATTACCTCTTTGACCGAATATAAAGACCATTTGCACTATGCGGTTTCTCTCCCCCTCAAACTCTCTGAAAGAATTGAGCTCGGGGCCAGCATTGCCGTCGACGGCGTCTGTCAAACTGTCGTCGCGCAAAAAACCCAAGGGGATGCATGCCAGGTGTTCTTCGACGCCATTGAAGAGACGCTGCAAAAGACTACCCTCTCGTCTCTCCATCTAGGGCGCAAAGTCCATATCGAGCGCGCTTTAACATATGGCGCTGAAATCGGCGGGCATCTCCTCTCTGGGCATGTATTTGGCAAAGCCCTGGTTAAAAAAGTCCACGCTGGCAAGAGCACGCGCTCTTTAGACATTAGCTGCAACCCTCACTGGCTTAAATACATTTTACCTAAGGGATTCATCGCCTTAGATGGAGCTAGCTTGACTGTAAACGCCGTCCATTCAGAAGGATTCACCGTCCATTTGATCCCTGAAACCCTGCGCCTCACCCACTTCCAAAATAAAGCGGAAGGGGACTTTTTAAACATCGAATTCGACACCATGACCCAGTGCATTGTCGATACGGTGGAACATTATCTAAAACAAACCCTTCGAAATTGAGATTTTCCCCTATGTCTGAGCTCCTTCAAGAGGAAGCTTTTCTGCAATTGTTCGGCTCTCTTGGCTCCGTTCTATTTTTTCTAGCGGCAACTCTCATCTTGACAGCGTGCAGAAACGCTTTTCGCCGCTCCATTCGGATCCAGCCAAAACATTCGCTCAAATCGCTAAAACGCTTCTTTGCATTCCATTGGGTTGCATGCACCCTATTTCCGAAGAGGGAAACTGAATTTGTCAACTTTTCCCTCATCTTGGCCACCAACATCTCCCGCTTTTGCCTAGGGGTGGCCCAAGTTCTTTGGATCATCAATAACTTGTCTCAATCGAGCCAAGAGGGCCTCGACCAGCAAACCTTTTTCAGCCAGGCCATCCCCCTCTTTTTTGGCGCCCTCATCGCCTCTTTGCTGATTGGCGATCTGATCCCCCGCGCCCTCGGCTCTACGTTCCACAAACAGACGCTCGACTCCCTCTCTTTTATCTCCTCTTTATTTTTGCTGATTTGTTTTCCAATTAGCTACCTCATCTACAAGATGCCCTTTAAAATCATCCACTCCTTTGCCGAGGGCTTTGCCGAAAATAACCGCCTGACTCCTGATCAGCTGATCTCCATCTTAGAGGAGGTCTCAGAGCAAAACGGACTTGAGCCCCTCGACCGCAAACTCATCGAATCGGTCATCTCTTTCCGCGGTAAAATCGTGCGCGAAGTGATGGTGCCCCGGGTGAATCTGACCGCTCTCTCGGCAGAGACCACCGTCCGCAAGGCCGCTCAGCTCATTGAAAAAGAAGGCTATAGCCGCATCCCCGTCTACCGCACCAATGTCGACCACATCATCGGCATCTTGATGTCAAAAGATGTGCTGGCCAGATACCGCCTCTATGAAAGCCAAGGCGATGACCCCAAGGTGCTCGATGCCCCTATCTCTACCTTGACAAAAAGCGCCCTCTACACGCCGGAGACGAAGAAAATTGCCTCGCTCTTGCAAGAATTTCGCGCTAAACAAGTGCACATCGCCATTGTCGTCGATGAATATGGCGGAACGGAAGGGCTGGTGACCATTGAAGATATCTTAGAGCAGCTTGTCGGCGAAATTGAGGATGAATACGACGAAGAAGAGGCCGACTGCATCTCTGTCGCCCCCAACAAATGGATTGTCGATGCCCGCATTGGCATTCTCGACTTAGAAGAGCAAGTTGGGCTGAGAATTCCGCAAGAGGGCGATTATGACACCATCGGCGGCTACATCTTCCATCGCGTCGGCTCCATCCCTGAAAAAGGGCAAATCATCCATCACGACTGCTTTGAAATGGAAATCTTGAGCTCCAACGAGCGCTACGTCGAAAAGGTGAGCCTCACTTTGCTCGACATCGATGAAGAGGAAGAAGAGGAGATCTTTCGCAAAGAAAGCTCCTCGCATTAAAAAAGACCTTCCTTAAGGGGAGGTCTTCAACTGTTTTAAAGAGGATCGAAGAGAGGGGTCTTAAAGAGAAGTCCCATCTTCAAACTCAAGGCCCGCATCGTCACCCTCTCCTTGACGCGGGTCGGAGAAATAGAATTCATCCAAGTACTCAAAAGATTGGATGAATGATTGGAAGAGCGACTCGGTCCAAACTTCTTTCTTTTCCAATAAAGTGAGCACATAAAGGCTCTTGCCCACTAAAAAAGTCCGCCCTCGGATGAGCACCGAGTCATTATTTAAACCAAAATCGATGGCGTCAAATCCATGGAATTTAATCTGATCCATCTTTTCTAAACGGTTGCCCTCATTTGAGGAGATGATCTCATTGACAGCGCTCTCCAACAGCTCTAAAGAAGCTTTCAAAGGAAGCGCATCCGGGTATTTCATGACGCTGATCATAAAGGTGGCGCCCTCCTTTGTCTCGCAGATATACACCTGATAGCGGATGATCTCAGGAGAGTGCGGCAGCTCAATCTCCTCCCGGGCATGGCTCGGCTCATGGGGCAATTTGATCTTAAAGTGGTTGGTTTGCGACTCAAAATATTCCCAGTCGGAAAGGTCCATCACCACCTTGCCGCTTCCCTTTGCCAAAGATTCATACTGCAAGAGCAACAGCCCATATCCAAAGATGATGAGAAATAAAATAGCGAAAGCAGCCTTGAAAAGACGCGGCATAAAACTCTCCTTTCGAAGTAAAAGAGCTAAAATCTTTTTCATAGCATAAGTATATTTTATCCGCTACAGTGCGAAATAATTGACAATCGAGTGGGCGGAATCCCTTCCAAGAGGCGAGCATCTCCCCCCACGGCAGATCTTAAGGGAGGTTTCTTTGCGTTTTTTTGTTTTATCTCTATTATCCGCTCTCGTCGCCTGCAACAGAGCCGAAGACCCCGCTGCTAAGAAGGAAGCTAAATCCTGGCGGATGAGCATGGCCGAATCGCCAAAATCGCTGGACCCTCGCAAAGCCCGCTCCCCCATTGAGAAAGGGCTATGCCACCTGCTTTACGATGGGTTGGCCCGCTTTGACTGCCATGGCGAGGCCAAATTAGCCCTAGCCGATAGCTACCACCGCTCGAGCGATGCCATGACCTACACCTTTCAACTTAAAGAGAGCTTTTGGCACGATGGAGAACCCCTGACGGCCTTTGACTTTGAATACGCGTGGAAGAGCCAGCTTCAGCCTGCATTTCTCTCAGCAGAAAGCTCCCAGCTTTTTATCTTAAAAAATGGCCGCGCCGCTAAAGAGGGGCGCTCCTTTTTAGAAGAAGTCGGCGTCCAAGCGCTCGATGCCCGCACATTAGTGATCCAACTCGAACAGCCGGACCATCACCTGCTCAATAAGCTGGCCCAAGCTCCCTTCCTGCCCATCGCTCCCGCTGAAAATGCTGCCTACAACGGGCCATATATCCTACAAGGATATACCAGCAATGAAGTCTCTCTCGTTCAAAATCCTAACTATCATGGCCCAGCGCCCACCATCGACGAGCTGTCTATGCAGCTGGCCGACGAAAAGGCCGCCCTCCTTCTCTTTGAAAGCAAAAAGCTCGACTGGATCGGCTCCCCTTTTTCAGAGCTGCCCTTTTCCGATTTTGCGGACTTAGAAAAGAGAGCCGATTTCCACCAGAAGCGCTCTAACTGCCTGTTTGGCATCGCCTTCAACCCCGAGAGGGCAGATCTAAAGTGCCAACACGTGCGCCGCGCTCTCAGCGTCGGGCTCAATCGAAGAGAACTCCTCTCAGAAAATAATCCCGAAGGGCGGGAAATCGCCTTCTCCTGCCTGCCGCCAAGCGTGCTAACCGAGTCCCATTATTTTGATGACGACGACATCTCTAAAGCGCGAATACTGCTGGCCAGAGGTTGTGATGAGCTGCGCCACCGCGTGCGCACCTTAAGCTTGACCTATCTCGAATCACAGCATGACATCGCCACAAAATTGGCCGCGCAATGGAAAAAGTCGCTCCACCTCGACATCCAGCTAAAGCCCATGCCGGAGAGAATATTTAACCACGCTATCGACAATAAAGACTACGATCTAGCGCTCCACAGCTGGCTTTTAGAAGACCTCTCTTTAGATGCCCTGCTCGAAACCGCACATGTCGAGATCAACAACATCTCCTGCCAGCAAGTTTTAGAAGAGCTCAAGACGACAGAAGACGTTAAAAAGCGCAAACGGCTGCTCAAACAAGCCAATACCCTCTTGCTGCAAGAGATGCCCATCGCCCCCCTCTTCTTCACCCCCTTTTCTTACATCAACCGCGAAGACGCGCTCGCCCCCTCTCTCCTTCCCAACGGGCAGCTCCTCTTTGAAAAAGACACTCACCCCAAATCGTGCGCCACCTTAAACCCTTAA
>JARBTN010000021.1 GCA_029240195.1 Chlamydiales bacterium | reverse complement strand
ATTGCCTAAAAAAGGCCCCCTACGATCTCCAATAAGTTTTACATCCCGCAGTTCCTGTGGTAGGTCCAATAATGGCATGCGCTATAGATTTGATAATGATTTGCAAGAAAAAAACCCATTTTTTCCGCTACTCATCTGACGCCTAAATAGCCTTTGCCTATTTTGAGTAGAGAGTCCCACAAAATCTTGCCCATCGAAAATTTAACTCGCTAGATGCCGAAAAGAGGGAAAAATGGTGATGACCACCTGATTGATCCGATCGTTGAACTTATGAAGGTTGAGCAAGGGATCGTATTGATAGGCTTCATGGGCCAGCGGTTCTAAAGCTTCATCTTCTTCTTTTTCGCCCTCTTCTAAAGACCTAGCTCGATGGAGGGCAAAAAGCTCTCCCTTCTTGCCTGCTAGCGCCAAATGGACGAAATTTTCGAGGTTGGAGAAGAAGCGGTGGTGGCAGTAGCGCTTGGCCTTCTTGGCAGTATACGCCCAGGTGATCACTCCCCTCTCTTTTTTAACTCCTTGAATTTCTCCATAGTAGTCAAATTGAGCCAGCGCATGGAAAGCCAGCGCCGCTCCCTTCTCTTTGCTCTCATAGATATGGCTCGACAAATAGATGACTTGATCGACAAGCCTGGAAAAGGCATGCCGGATGCGGCTTCTCTCTTGGGAATTTCTCGTGCGCTCTTCATAGCCTGAAAATTGCTCGGGCGGCAGTGGCTGACCGGGAGAGACTTTAAACCAGCGCGCCACTCTGGCTGCGTAAGTAAAGGGCGAAGAGCGTTTAAGCCATTCCTTCGAAAGGGGACTTTTTTTCACCTGCATGGGCAAGCTTGGTGCCGGCAGCTTTGCCTCTTCTTTAGCCTTTTCTCCTGAGCGATGGGGACGGCGGCGGCTTTTCTTCTTTTTGGGCGCCTGGGTGCGCGGCACTTGAAAAGACCTGATAGCCAATGGCTCAGGCGCCTCCTCTTTTAGCCTCTGGACCGAGCGGTTGAAGAGGTGGGGAAGAGGCATTCGTTTGAGAGGGACCTCCTCTCCAGGAGCGCGGAATAGCCATTTCGCTTGGCTCAAACAATCAAAGGGGAGAGCTCCTTTGGCCTCTTGAAGGAGCCTGATCATTTTTGCCAATTCCTCATATAGGTATCGATAGAGATGGCTCTGCTCTTGCATGTGGGCTTCAAAGAGCTCTACCAATTGTGCCTCTAAAGAGAGGCGCCTCTCCTTTATTTCCGAAACCCCTTCTTCTTCAGCCTCTTGAAGGGCAAAGAGATGCAAAATGCCAATCAGGGCAGCTGCTGAGGGAACAGTGCTCTCTAAAAGGCGGATCAGCGAAGCATCTTTTTGGTAATAGCAAAAAAAGCTTCTCAGCTGCTGCACTAGCAGGATCCTTTTGTGGTTGAATACCTTCAATTGCGCATTTAAATCATGACTCTGCCGCCACAAGATGAAGTTTTCCGCTAAGTCCTGGATCTTTAAACTGACATGATTTCTCAAAGAGAGCATGCTCATCCACTCGTCCCATGTCAGATCGTCATTGGCTAGGAGAGTTTCCTGGCCATTGCCGAGATCTTGCAGATGGAAAAAATGGAGGAGGAAGGGAATATCAGCGACTCCTTCCAGTGAGAAGAGGGGAAATTTTTCCGAAGACAATAATTCTGAAAGAGGGTGCGCTTCAAAGGCTTCTAAACGATTGACATGGGTGATGTTGAGAGAGGGGTCGCTGGTGATTTTTTTGCCTGCCCGCTCGGCATTATCCAGGATTTGTCTTTCCAAAGCAAAAAAATGCACTATTTTCTGATTGAGGCGCATCAGCTTTTGCTCAAAAACCAGCAAATTGAGCATGGCATGAAGCTGCACGGCTGAAAAAGAGGCCAGCTGCCCTTGATTTTTGAGCACTTGTAGGCGGTTTGGCAAAGGCAATTTTAGATAAAATGCGGCCCGCTTCATCATCGACGGCACTTCACTCAATTGGGTTGGCAGCCGCAGCGGGGAGGACTGAATGCTTAAAAATAACGAGCAAAGCTCCTCCTCCTTTTTCATCCGCTCCACCTGATCGGCAAATTTGGCTGATTTTTTATTGCTGACAAAAGGAATCCCTTCCACATACACATCTTTGACATCGTGAGGCCCTTCTGAGGCCTCGCTTGAAAAATGAGATGAAAAGCGAGGCCGTATACTCGGTGAATCCATAAATCATATCTCTTTTATTTTCAATGCATTGCAAGTTCACCTGCTGCCCAATTGACATATCCAAATCTTCGCCCCCATGTTCCACAAGGAAACTCAAAGATTCTCTTGGCCTTTCAAATGACGGGGCACCGGAAAGATCGTGATGCGGCACCGGTTGATCCGATCTTCAAATTCAAATGTATGGCATGTGGCATCATAGCGGTAGGCAGCCGGCCCCCTTTCTCTAGGAGCTGAGTAGCGCTCTTTTTGAGATTCTTGTAAAGAGGGAAAGTCCTTGGCATAAAATAATTCTTCGGTTTTTCTCAAAAGGGCTAGGCGCAATAGATCTTTTTTCTTAGAAAAAAAGCGGTGATGGAGAAAAAACTCTGCCTTCTTTGCTGTAAAAGCCCAAGTGATGATGCCTCTTTCGCTCATTTTCTCTTCAGCGGTCTCCAGATAGTCAAACTGGGCAATGGCATGAAGAGCGCGGCTCTTTTCCGCAGGGTCTTTTGCTTCATAGATATGGCTTGGCAGGTGGATGACCTGATCGACAAGGTGTGAAAAGGCATGCCGAATTCGACTTCTCTCAAAAGACTTCTTCGAACGCCCTTCATACTCAGGGAATTGCTCTAACGGCAGGGGTTGCCCGGGCGCCAGTTGAAACCAGCGCTCGACCCGTCTGCTATACTGAAAAGGAGAGGGCTGCTGTAATAATTCTAAGAAGGGGGCAGCTGGCCGGTCGGCTATCCGAGGCTGTTCCTGCTCTCTCGTCTTTTTTATACAGACAACCTCAAGCTGAGATTTTTGAGAAGGAGGAGAAGAGGGAGATGGCTTCTTTGGCTTATTTCCTTTTGCACCCTTTTTTTTCGTTGGCCGCCGTGCCTTGGCAGGTTGAGCCGGCAGAGGGGAAAAATCCCCCTCTTTTTTTAAAGCTGGCTTGGGATCAAAAGATTCGGGAGAGGGCAAGTTCCTTACTTGAGGAGAGGCTGCTTGGCTCGATTTTGAAAACAGCCACTTCACCTTTTGCCGATAAGAGAACAGCCGCACCCTTTCAGCGGGGCGCGATTTTGCAATGCGCTCGCTCAGCTCTTGGTAAAGGGAACGATAGAGCTGATCTTGCCGCTCTTTCGTCTGCTGCCAAAGGTTGACCAGATCGCTTTCAAATTGCAGCTGCTCATCTTCCATGCTTTTGGCACGGTCGGTGCAGGCCAAGTAGTCGGCATTGAACAATTGCTGTTGAAAGGAATTGATCACCTCTAAAAGAGCGGCTGTGCAAGGAACGATGCCTTTAAAGAGCTCGATGAGAGCGCTCTCTTTTTGATAGAGGCCAAGGCACGCATAGAAATTGTGGATGAAGAGCATGCGCTTTAAATGGAGGTTGTTGATCTCTGCATTTAAATTTCCCTTTTGTAGGCCGAGCAGCACATCTAGCGCAATATCTTGGACACTTTGGCTCACATGCTGCCTTAAAAATAGCAAGGCATTCCACTCTTCGCGACTCAAATCCGTGTTGAGGCAGAGCACTTCGCTTGGAAACTCGCGCAAGTAAAAGAAGTTAAGAAGAAAAGAAACGTCTTCTCTTTGAGAGAGCTCTAGTGAAGAAAATGTTTGCAGGCTTTGCCCAGAGTCGATTGGGTTGAGAGAGGTGGTATCCAATTCTGGATTATAGCTAAATTTACGGCCTGACTGTAGAACCTGTGCATGCAAAGCATCCTCTTTGCGAATGAGCTCCAAAAAGGGAACAGCGGCCTTCATGACCTTTTTTTCCCACACTAAGAAATTGAGCGCCAACTGCAATTGCTCATAGGAAAGGCTTGCTCCTCTTTGCAGAGCACTCAGCCTATTGTCCAAGGGAGACTTTGCTATTCGATTCGCCTCTGCTAAAAGGGAAGTGGAAGGAAGAGCATTTGGGAAAGTAAAGGACGGGGGAGCAAATCTTTGGGCGATGGCGCACGCAGTTAATTTATTTTCCCTGCTCTCTCTTTGCTGCCGCATGAACCTTTTCATACCCGGTTGGATAAAGGGGATCTCTGGCTGTTGGCCATGGATAGGGACCTGACTTGTCAAAGAGAGGGTTGCAAGAGATTTTTCTGGCAAATAAAAAGGAGATTGCATTTGTTACCTACATAGTTAAAATAATTCAACATAATATATAGTATTAACAAGATCAATTCAACAGCAAAGATAAATAAAAGATTCAACAGGATAAATAAAAGAGTCGACAGGATAAATTAAACTTTTTTTAACTACCTATCAAATAAAACTCTTGTGAATTTAGAAGAGGCGAAGAGATCAGAGGCTCTTAGGCTCTTATTGATGATGAAAAGGGTGCATGTCTTCTTTCCCAACCAACTTTGATTTACAAAATCAAAGTTTTTAAGCCAAAATAGAGGTGACCATCGAATCTAGAGAAAAGAGCACTGGATGAAATATGTCGCGCATTTTCTAAAAAAAATTTACTTTTGCCTCTAAACACCATTTAAAAGGCTTTTCCTATGACCCCGGCCACCTACTTAGATATTGTACAAAAGACCTTAATTGAAAAATGGCAATGCTACGAGCAGGTTTTAAAAACCTACCCCACTGATTTGACGGCTGGCATAGCCATGCTCACGCAAATTGCCAGAGCTGCAATCACCCCTGACCTATCGAAAAGCCCCTCCCCTGTTTTGAGCGAGGCACCCTCTCTAGAGAAAGAACCGTCCAGAGCAGCGGCCCAAAAAATCCAAGCTTATGTCAAAGCGCACTCCTCCACCTTTAGAAACGTTTGCCAAGCAGGCATTCCTTTTTCCCTTTTAGAGCAGTCGGCAGCAGAAGCAGCGCTCAAAAAAACCTTAGCAGACCAAGGCTCGTTTTTATTTCATTTGATCATGGGGGAGAGCTCTTCTTGGAAGGATGAGGCCGAGCTCAAAGAGCTGGTTGGCACCTCTTTGCCGCATATGCAAGCAGAGGCTATTGGAGAAGCTTGCTTTGCTTTAAAGGGCCCCTATCTCAAAGAGGGAGACCTGCGAGCGGGCTTCTATTTATTGTGGTTGATCAAGGAGGCTGCCGGCTGCTCTTATGCCATCCCTCAAAAGAGCTCTTTCACAGCTCATACAGTCAAGCAAGCCTTATCAGATGCTTTGACAAATTTGAGCGCCCCTATTGATCCTTTAAGATTCATAGAGATCCTCTCTTATCGTAGCTGTCGACTCGGCCAACCGTTATATGTCGCATGTCTAGGTCAAAAAGGGTGCTTTCATTTCATTCAGTTTGCCCTGCAGCACCTGCAGACCACTTCTTCTATAGACCAGTGGCCAGGCAAAGCAGGCATTATCTCAAACCTCTTGGAAAACCTCACTGCCGATGGTAGAGCTACAATGGCAAAAGCTTTGGCTTTGAGCAGCGATAGCAAGACCGCAGAAATCGGTGATCACCTTGGAAAAGCTCTAGAAGCGACCTCGTTGAACGAAGCCCTGCCCCATTTCTATGCTTTGAAGGAGCGCTTACCTAACTTCAACGAAGCGTATGTGGCCACCATTTTTGGACAAGTTTTTAAAGAGTTTTGCTGCGACCGGTCCATTCATAAGACCGATCCCGACTTTGTGAGGCGCCTCCATTTTGATAGCCCAGAAGTGTTTGTACATGGTTCTTTGATGATCGGCGTGTACAAATCCCATATGTCCTATAAAGAGGTTAGAATTCCCCCTCATCTTTTAGCTTATGAGATGCATACGGAGAAGTTGATGTGGGGATTTCCTATCAACCCACCCGCAAGCTATCGTTTAGGCCGCGTAGGCGACTTAGTTTCTTTGCACTTTTCAGGTGAGAAAACCGTGCGCTTAATCGATCCCAAAGAGGGAAAGCTCCATTCGACCTTAGAGATGGCAAAAGCTTTTGTCGATAAAGAAAATTGCTTTCATTTGGCAAGCGAGCGCTATGCCTACCAAGTTGCAAATCAAGGCCGAGATTGCCTCCTGTCAGGAGGAGAGATTGTAAACGGCCAATGGAATCTCTCCTTTGAGGCCAAAACACCAAAGGGGCGTTTTCACCCCCTTTCAACTCACTGCGGTTTCCTAAACCACTTTGAAAACCAGCTGACCTTGTTTGGGCCCTCTGGAGAGCACATCATCCTTGAAAATTGCTTGGCAGTAGAGGCTAGGGGCGATAAGCTTTACATGATTGAAAAAGATCTCTCTCATGCCGACCGCTCTCTTTTGACGGTGAGAACATTCAAAGAAGGGGGAGAGCTCATTTCGGCTATCGAAAAGAGCATATCGCTTGCGGTCCCCATCGCCTTTTTTGGGCAGCTCTGCCAAAATGAGCAGTGGATTCTTCTCTCAGCGCGCTCTTCGAATCGCTCGCCCATCTTTGTCGATCTGCAGCGAGAAGAGGCCGTCTATAGCGAACATCGGCTTCCCTCCAATGCCAAATACATGATCGATGCAGCATCTGGGACGTTTTGGAGCTGGGACGAGTCCTCAAAAGAAATTTGGAAGGTCTCCCCCTCTCATATTTCCCTCATGGGCCAATTGGAAAGCGGCCGCGGCACCACTCTTCTCCATGTGGACGAGAGTAACCATCTCTACTTTGTGGATAACCCATTTTAAGAAGAGAAGGCCAACGATGGTCGCCTTTTCAGGCAACAAGGCCTCAGCCTCATCACCTGTTTGGTGAGGCTAAGGCCATCAGTACCCAATTAACTATCAAATTCTTTGCCAAAGGCCTTTTTGATGATCCGCCTAGGACTTTGCTGCCTGTTTAAAGAGGCGCCGATTAAATTTCGCTCCGTCACCCTCACCAACTTAAAAAAAGCGCACCTCACCGATGGAGATCCGCAAGGGTATTTGTCAAAGCTAGTTCTGCATAATGCCCGTGCGCTAAAAGAGGCCATTCTTTTTTGCCAAGCCCATCAAATTGGCAGTTTCCGCGTCTTAAGCCAGCTGCTTCCCCTATCAAGCCATCCCGAATTTGCCTATGCAGCCCAAGACTTAAAAGACGCTGCAGAAATTTTAGCCGCGCTCGAAGAGTGCCGCCAGCTGGCCCTCAAAGCAAATGTGCGCCTGGTCTTTCACCCCGACCAGTTCATCTTGCTCAACTCTTTAAAAGAGGAGGTCAACGCGCTCTCCATTCGGGAGCTAGAAGCGCAAAATGCCTTGGCCAACCTCATTGGAGCCGACACCATCCTCATCCATGCCGGTGGCGCTTTTCAAGATAAAGCCCTCTCTTTAAAGCGCCTTTGCAAAAACCTTGAGCGTCTCTCCCCCTCTCTTCGGCAAAAGCTCTCCTTAGAGAATGACGACCGCAGCTATTCCCCAGCCGACCTCCTCCCCCTCTGCCAAAGTGAAGGGCTCCCCTTAACATACGATGTGCACCATCACCGCTGCCTACCAGACGCCCTCTCTATGGAAGAGGCCACCTTGCAGGCGATCAAAACTTGGCCCCGCGAGCCCCTCTTTCATATCTCCAGCCCTATCAATGGTTGGCAAGAGCCCAAGACGATGCGCTGCCACCATGACTACATCGATAGCCACGACTTTCCTCTTTTTTGGAGAGAGGTCGGCCCCCTCACCGTCGAAGTGGAAGCCAAAGCCAAAGAGCTGGCAATTGCGAAGCTTAAGCTGGAGTTAGAACAAAATGGATTTCAAATTCGCGGGTAAAAAAAAGGGGAAAAGGCGCGGCCTCTCCCCCTTTTTTTTAATAAATTTTCAAGTTAAGACTAAAAAGAGCTGAGGATACCCTGGATTTCTGTCGGTGTCAAAGGGCGCTTATGGGCATTTTTATGCAGATCTTTAAGCTGGTCGCGCACTTTTTGCTCTTCTTCAGCAGACAATAAATCCAAGCCACAAGATGTTTCATAAGAATTTAGCCGCTCTTTTATAGCCTCTGCTTCATTTTTTAAGGCTAGTTCTCTAGCAGCGACGCCCTTCGCTTTCAAGGCTGAAATCAAGCTAACAGGCGCTGGAATGACGTCGTCCTCCGGATGATAGACGACCAGCTTCTCGCCCTGCACCTTTTGCCAAAGATCTGCCACCGCATATTCCCAGCCGATGAGGCGTATGACATAATTTAAGAGAGGAATTCCCATGAGATGGCGCGCTTCTTGGCTGAGAGAGGAAAAAGAGCGGGAGTTGCAAAGCTGCGCCTTTCGGTGACGGGCGGCCACCTCTGTGGCGACAGCGCCCCCTAAGCACTGACCCCAAAGTAATATACTTTGATCTTCGACTACCAACTCCTGCTCGACATATTGATAGACGGCCTCTCCATCTAAGCACAATCCCTCCCTTGAGGGGTGGCCGGCGCTCTCTCCTACACCGCGGTAGTTAAACAAGACTACATTATAGCCAGCATCCACCCATTCTCGAAGGGGAGAACAGGACATCGTAGCCCCTTCCCGACTGCCTACTACCCGACTGCCTACTATAAGATCAGATGCAGCAAAGTCTTCATAAAGCTGGGCATTGCTATTAAAATAGATGATTGTCGGCGCTGCCTGATCGGCACACTTTCCCTTATTCCTTCCGGGGATGTGCATAGCTGAGAGCTTTATGCCATCCTCTGTCTCAATCTCAAGCGGCTTTGCCTGATAGTCGGCTATGAGCACATCTCTATAAAAGGCGTGATTTGGATCTTTCCTGAGTTGGCTAGGCACAATCAGATAGCTAGCTAAGCGATGAGCCCCTTTTTTTACTAAGCTGGCGATTCCAGTCGGGAAAAATAAAATGGAAAAAACCAGATAGCTAATGCGCTTAATCTTATCGACAGTGGTTTCAGGTCCCCTATCTATCATGGCTTGCGCCTGAAAATATATTGGATCTGGCCGAACGAAAGTTTGATCTTGAACTTGCGGGGGAAACATGCTTTTCTCCTTTTCAATAGAAGAAATTATACTCACTACTTCAATTAAAATAAAACAAATTAATCAAAACATAATTATTAAGTAGAATATTTTTATGACTTATTATAAATACATCACTTCAAGAAGGTGGCCCCCATCGGCAAGAAGGAAGAGAGGGTAAAGCCAGTGATAGCCACCAAGTCTTGCCAAAGTAGCTTTTCTTTTAAAATGAGCCTTGAAAGGAGAGTCGAGACTAAAGGGGCGGAGTTGATGATGGGAAAAATAATCAAGGGATTGCCTGTTTGGATAGAGAAGATGAATGTGCTCTGCGTCAATAGCATGGCCAGAGGGCGGAGGAGCAATGTATGCAGACTCCAAGCTTCTTGAATCTGCAAGACATCGCTCAAGCGCTCATCGCTCTCGGCTTCTTTTAAGGCATGGCGCCAGGCAATTGAAGAAGCAAAGAGAGAGCGCCAGAAGAGAGTGGCGATGGAGATGGCGGCGGCGTCTTCAAAAGTGGCGCCCTTTTCCATTTTCCAAAGGGAGAGAAAGATGGCCTGCACAACTAAGCTGCCGATGATCCACAGCGACGTCTTATGGAGGAGAAAAGCAGGCTTTTGCATCATAAAGAGGGGGATGCACGACTTGATGCTGATGGCTAAAGCTAAAAGGGTGATCCAATCGTATTCGATCTGTCGCACCTGAAATAGGGAAAAAGCATAGGCCACAGCAAAGAATAAAGAGAGGCAAATATCGGCCACCTTTGCTTGGATCACGACTTGCCGCACATTCCATAGCTTAAAAGAAAACGAAAAAGCTGTGGAGACGACTTGGATGATGAGTGATAAAAAAAAGCAGGGCAGAGAGGTGATCTTTTGCCAAAGGAGGCCGGGCGACCCATACATGGTCAACAAAAGAGCGCCAATGACAAAAGGGATCAGCGTATTGGTGACAAGTGCCAAATAGACATTGCTCTTTTTAACGCCCAGCGTGTAGCGGTCGACTAAGTTGAGCGAGCTCCTCGAGAGGACATTAACAATAGCGGATAAAACAGGATTATAGAGCATTTTTAAAAGGATAGTTGCGTTTAGGAAATTTATTGTGTCTAGGCAATAGACTAGACAATAGACTAGGGAATAGAATAGCTGTTTTATTGATAAAAGGCAGCAAAACAAAAGTGTCCCCTCTCAAGAAATTTCCTTTTCTTGAGAGCGCGCATTTTTTTGCGTGTACCTGAAAAGGCGCCTTTTTGACAAGTTGAATGACAAAAGACTTAAAGCCCTATAGCTTTAAGCCTTTTGCTTATCGCGTAGCCTTTAAAGAAAGATAAAACCTGAAAGCCCTTTTTTTGCAAGGTGGAGGAGCAGCGCCGTCCACTCTCCCCTCTAAAAAAAGAGCCTTTTTTTTTGCTGTTGGCATGGAAGTTGCATCAAAGAGAGAAAAAAGGAGCTTAAGGTCATGTTATCTGGTTATTACGCAGGGGTATCGGGCACCTATTACAGCAAGCAAGGTCTAGAAGTTGTGGCCAACAACATGGCCAACAAAGACACGGCCGGGTTTCGCCGCGAGCTTTTGATGATTCAGACAAGGCGCCAAAATGAAGAGGGACGCTTTTTGAAGAAGTCAGTGCGGGAGAAATCGCCGGCAAGCTTTGGGGTGCAGCGGGCGGGAGTCTTCAAAGACTTCCAAGAGACGGGCACTTTAAAGAGCACGGAAAACCCACTCGACATCGCCATCCCCGGTGAGATTAAAAACGGCTTCTTTGCAGTGCGCCCTCAAGGCGGCAAAGAGGACGAGGTTTACTACTCGAGAAATGGAGGCTTGTCCATTGGCCCATCAGACCCGCAAAATGCAGGCTCCCCTTTAGTGCTCATGGCTAGCGGCAATATCTTACTCGATGCCAATTCGCAGCCCATTGAAATCGACTCAGAAAAAGGTCCCTTTTCGATTGGCGATGACGGAGCTGTCTACCAAGACAATGAAAAAATTGCCGACTTAGCGGTTTGGAGCTTAAACAACCAAGATGGCAATCTCCTCAAGCAAGGGCTGGACCTGCAGCAGCTGATTCCGCTGGGCAACTCCCTGTTCCAAATTCCAGAAGCCATGAAGACGACCATTCAGCCGGAGCGGCTTGCTGTCGGGCAAAATGGCGTCAGCAGCTTAGTCAAGCAAGGATCGAGTGAAACATCCAATGTCGATATCTACCGCGAGTCGATCCTCATGATGAATTTAGTTAAGAATGCAGAGGCCAACATCTATTCGCTGCGCCGCCAATTGAGCAGCTTAAAAGAACTCATTAGCATGGCACGCCACTAATTTACAATCAGGAGACTTCCCCCTTATGTTTAAAGCCCTTTGGACTGCCAGCACAGGCATGAAAGCCCAAATGACAAAGCTCAACGTGATTGCCAACAACATGGCGAACGTCAACACCATTGGCTTTAAGAAAAGCCGCGCTGAATTTAAAGACTTGCTATATCAAACACTCGAAGAAGCCGGAGCGACTAAAGGCAATGATGCTTACCAGCCCGTTGGGCAACAAGTTGGGGTGGGAACCGCTCTTTCAGCCATCGTCAAAGAATTCTCCATGGGTTCTTTAGAGCGGACCGACCGCGAGCTGGATGTGGCCATCAAAGGGCACGGCTTTTTCCGCATCACAGGCCCTGACGGGCAAGATGCCTATACAAGGGATGGCTCTTTTAAGCTCTCCTCCGATGGCAGCCTGGTCAACTCCGACGGCTATAAGCTGGCCGACGGCGGCGTCATTCCCAATACGGCAAGAAGCATCCAATTCGGCCCCGATGGAACGATCTCCTACATCGACCAAAATGGCGGGCAGGCCAACCTCGGCCAGATTCAGCTGGCGATGTTTGCCAATCCCTCAGGCCTCAATGCGATCGGCGGCAATTTATATAAAGAATCGCCCGCCTCGGGAGCGGCCGCACTGACAGGCCCTGGGCTGGCCAGCGCCGGAACCATTGAGCAGTTTGTGCTAGAGACCTCTAACGTGTCGGTCATCGATGAGATGGTCAACATGATCGAGACGCAGCGCGCTTATGAAATCAACTCGAAGATGATCCGCGCCTCCGATGAGATGCTCTCGACAGCGAACCAGATTAGCTAATTGCCAAAGGAGGGCTTTTAAGATGCGCATGCTCATGACCATTTTGGCACTCTTCTTCACGCCGCTCTTTGGAGCGGCTCTGCCTGCCAAGACAGTGATCCGCTTGACGGCGGCCGCTGAAGTGGAGGCGGCTCAGATTCAGCTTAAAAGCATTGCTTTGGTTGAATCTTGTGAAGAAGCGATTAAAGAGAAGCTGCTCGAGGCATTCATTGCAAAAAGCCCTGGCGTTGGATCCAAGAAGACACTCTACCCCTATCAGATTCAAGCAGCCCTGCAAAAGAAGGGGTTTGGAGCGGTCGAAGTGCTCGGCCCCCATGTGGAAGTGGAGCTAAAGACCCGCGTCCTCTCCTCTGACGACATTAAAGAGCTCGTTTGGCAAAAAGTCAAAGAGAGCGTCGGCGACCGCGATGTGGAGCTGCGCTTTTTAAAAGAGAGCGAGTGGGAAATTCCCGCCCGTTCATTGGACTTGGAAGTGACGACAAGCAGCCAAAAATTGCTAGGCAATATCTTATTCACAGTGCGGGCCCGCGAAGAAGAGCAAGAAGTGGCAGCCCTGCAGGTGAAGACATATATTGCCCTCTTTGAGCCGGTGGCGCTTTTAAAACGGCCGATCTTAAAGCAGGAGAAAGTCACAGAAGACGACGTGACATTCACCCGGCAAGAAGTGACCAAGCTCGATGGCATGCAAATCGCTAGTTACACAGAAATAGAGAAGATGGTTGCCAAGCGCAATCTGCCAAAGAATGTGCTGCTGAAGAGAAACGATTTTGAGCTACCCATCTTAGTGAAACAGGGCGATCCTTGCCGCATCGTCGTTGTCAACGGGCCCATCCGGATGGCCATCACTGGGGCCACCGCCCTAAAGAATGGGCGAGAAGGCGATGTGATCCCCTTCACAAACCCGATGCAGCCCGGCCGGACGCTCAATGCCCGCTGCCTGAATGAGAAAGTGGCTCTGATCCAAATTCAATAAAGAGGACCTCCATCCATGCGTTTGCCCATGACATTTACCCTGGCCTTTTTGGCCTGCCTGACCATTACTGGAGAGGTCAGAGGCGGCATGCCTGCTCTATACCAAGTTTCGCAGTCGCCCTACTCCACCTACATTGCCCAAAAAGTGGGCGACATTTTGACTGTCGATATCGCCGAATCAGCTTCGACGCAAGATGACGGGACGAGCACGCTCAAGAAAAACTCCACCGGATCCCTCGAGCTGGCCAACCTCTATCTGCCTAAACTCTATCCAAGAGACGGGCTCCCCTCCTCATCGAGCAGCTCCTCCTCATCTTTGCCAGGCCTCTCTTATAAGACAAACCGCAACTTCCAAGCAAACGAGGCCAACACATCGGTGCACCGCATGCAGACGAAATTGCAGGCGCGGATCATCGAAGTCATTCGCCCCGGCGAATTTGTGGTGCGGGGGATGAAGGAAGTGCACATCAATGGCAAGCAGAAGAAGATCTTTTTAAGCGGCATCGTCCGGCAAAGAGACATCGACCCCAGCAATACCATCGACTCTTATAAGATTGCCGACGCCCGTTTTGAGATTGAAGGGGAGATCAACAGCAAAGATTTAAAACCCGGCATCTTCGACCGCCTCGTGGGCTGGATGTTCTAAAAGTAGGATAAAAAGTAGGAAATGATGAAACGACTACGCACTTTTTTCTTAGGCTCTTTGACACTATTCTCTCTACCTTTGCTCGGCAATGTCTCCAGAGGGGCGATTCAAAACCCTTTGCTCCATATGGATAGCGGTTGGAATAGCGATATGTCTCCTTACCGAGGCATCGAAGCGCCCGGCCGCTCGATTAAAATTCGCGACTTGGTCGATATCCAAGGGGAAGAGGTGGTCAAGCTACAAGGATTTGGCGTGGTCACCGGCTTGCAAGGAACGGGCGACTCCGGCGATGCGGCCATCAAGATGATTGTCTCTGTCGCCGAGCGGCAAGGGATCCGGCTCAATAGCTCCGACATCAAAAATAAAAACGTGGCGCTCGTCTCCCTCTCTGCAGAGGTCAATCCCTACCAGCGCTCTTTTGACTTAGCGGTCAAATCGATCGGCGATGCCAAGTCGCTGCAAAATGGCTATCTCGAGGCGTCGACGCTCTCGCCGATCGGCAGCAATGAGATCTATGCCGTCGCCTCCGGCGCTGTCGCTTTAGGAGCGCGCTATTTTGAAGCCTCCGGTCAAAATAACCGGGGCGGCGGAGGTGGCGGCGCCAGCGGCTCTTCTTCCATCACAATTGGCCACCCCACGATGGGCTTTGTGATGAATGGCGGGCAGCTGGTCAAAGAGATCTTGGCCGAAAGGCAGCAAGACAGCACCATCACGTTGCTGCTTAAGCACCCGAGCGATCGGACGGCGACAAATATTGCCGATGCGATCAACCGCACGCTTGGCAAATATGGGGTGGAGGCCGAGCCGACCAATGCCGCCCTCATCTCGGTGCACCTGACGCGCCATGACTTTTTAAGGCCGGGCAATTTGACGCGCCTCATCGCCGACATCGGCGATCTATCGGCCTCTTCGTCCAACCGTGCGGTGATCACCATCGACCAAGGGTCGGGCGTCGTCGTGATGACCGAAGGGGTGAAGATGGAGCCAGGCTCCATCGCCATCGCCGGGCTGACAGTCACCGTCTCCTCCCATATCACGCCGGTGACAAGGCAGGGCATGTTCAATGGAGATACGTCATTTGTCGATGCGCCTGAATTGCAAGTCTCGCAAGATCAGGCCAACTTTTTGACAGTGCCGGCCGGGACAGATTTAAGGAAAGTGCAAGAGACGTTGAATGCGCTCAAGCTGACGCCGACCAGCTTGATCAGCCTGTTTAACGCCATGCAAAAAGCGGGCATGATCCATGCCGATATCGTCATCATCCCTCGGTAACTAGATAAGGATTTTTTATGATCGACTCCATGACAGCAGACTTTTCCCTAGCTTCGGCCGGCGCCTCCAAGGTCAGCCACAAGATGACCCTCAAAGAGGCCGCGGCAGAATTTGAGAGCTTTTTCTTCAAGACCGTCCTCAAAGAGGCCAGGGAAAATGAAGAAGACCCCTTATTTGAGAGCTCATCGCTCGAGCACTTTCAAGAGATGAAAGATGAGATGCTGGCCAAACAATTAGGCAAAGAAGGCTACTTAGGCTTTGCCGATCTTTTGGCGCGCAAAAACCCCCTCCAGGGAAAAGGGCCGCAAGGGCTTTTGAAATGATGGCAGAGAGGATCTGACAATGCAGCAAACAGCAGAAGACAGCGCATTTCAAGCCGAGTTGATCGCCCTCTTAAAGGGCATGCAAGACAACATCCTTTTAGAGCAGTCTTGCCTATTAAAAGGCTCTTTAGAGTCTTTAAAAGACGTTTTGCAAGAGCGGCAACAGCTAGCAAAGAGCTTAGAAGCCATCAAAGCGAGAGGAGAATCTTCTCTTTCTTCCGAGGCTAAAGTAAAGCTGAAGGCCATTGCCGAGCCGATCAAAAAGCAGATGGATACCAACCGCTTTTTGCTGGCGAAAAAGATCGAGTTTTTAAGAGCTCTCCTTAAAAAGAGCCTGCCCCAGGCCCCGAAGACCTATGACTCTTACGGGTATCGCCTGCCGCAAAACAATCAAGCGCTCATTAATCGCGAGGGATAAATCATGGCCGGACTATTCGATGGCATGCGCGTGTCCAAGACGGGCATTCAGCTACACAGCCTTTTACAAGAAGTGATTGGGCAAAACGTTGCCAACGCTTCTAACAAAAACTACTCGCGTCAAGACGTGCAGATCGACGCCTCGGCCACCATCTACGATGGCAAGCACTTTCGCGGCCAAGGCGCCGATGCCAAGCAAATCATCCGCATCCGCGACGGCCTCTTAGACGGCCAGATCCGAGCGGCCTCTGCCGAAAGCGCCTACTATGAGACAGAAGTCACCTGGCTGCAAAAGATTGAGCTGGCCTTTAACGAACCCTCTGATAGCGGCCTCAGCACCAATTTAGCCCAATTCTTCGACGCCTTCCATGAGCTGAGCCAAAACTCTGAAATTTTGGCTGTGCGGCAAAATGTGCTCAACGAAACTAAGCAGCTATCAAATGTGCTAAGGCAGACAGCCAATCTATTAAACTCTTTTAGAGCAGACCTCGATCACGAGCTGAGGCAAACAGCTGAAGAGTTCAATACCTTGAGCCATGGCATTGCCCAGCTCAATTTTGAAATCTTTAACTTAGAAGCGGGCACCGAACAGCAGGCCAATAATTTGCGCGATGCGAGGGACGGATTGCTCGATCAGCTGTCGCAGCTTGTCGGCATCAGCGTCCTGGAAGACCAAAACGGCATGGTCGATGTCTCCATCAACTCCCAGCCCGTTGTCAGCGGCGCCTCGGCGCAAGAATTGCTCATTTCCCGCAATCAGTATGATATGAAAGAGATGGAAGTGATGTGGAAGCGCGGCGACCATTTCTATGATACGTCGAGCAAAATGGGAGCTCTCCTCTACGTCAGAGATACGACGCTTCCCAAATATCTCGACGCCCTCAATACCTTGAGCTCCGACTTGATTGAAGGGGTCAACAGCGTCTATGCCAATGGCGTCTCTTTAGAGCCTCACGACCTGCTGATCAGCAACCGCGGCTTTGAAGCGCTCGGTGTCAGCGATGGCCTCTCCCCGCTCAATTTAGTCGACGCGGGTCAGACAGGATCGATCAAAGTGTGCTTTTATAATGGGCAAAACCAAGTGGTCAGAAGCGCCGGCATTGTCGTCCAGCCGCAAGACTCGCTGCAAGAGATCATGAATAAGCTCAATGCCATCCCCGGCTTTAACGCCAGCATCTTGGCAAATGACCCGGATCACCCAGGGAGAGTCATCCTCGGCTTCGATCCCAATAGTCCGTCCAATCTCTTAGGAGAAGTGGGCTTTCACTTGAGCAATAACCAGGGGTCTTTTGACACCAGCGGCTTTTTGCATCTGGTCGGATTTGACCAGACCGATAAATCAAGCAACACCTCGGCGGCAGCGCCGCTCTTAGAGAGCAGCGATTTAACCGCGCTGCAGACGACACTTGGCGTGACCAATATTGCCTCCGTCTTGTCGAAATCGCTAAATTTACAGGGCAAGTTCTACCTCAACTCCTTTGAAACGGCGACAGAAGATCCCACTTTCACCAATGGGCATCTCTTGCAGCAGCTCTCAGTCGACGTGCTCCCAAGCGACTCGATCAACACCATCATGGCCAAAGTCAACACCTTGACAGCTGACTATGGGCTATCCATGACATATAATGCGGTGTCAAAAAAGCTGGAGATCACCTCCTCTGAGATGACCGACGCCACGGGCAACCTAGCGGCAGCAGGCACAAATCATGTGCGCCTTGGCTTTTCTAATAGCTACCGCTACCCTGAGTCGGCCAATGACACGCCTCCTGCTGGCTACAACGGCCTTTCCGACAACACCGGGTTCTTTGCCGCTCTGCAACTGAACACTCTGTTTTCAGGGACCAATGCCCTCGATATCGATCTAGACTCTAAGCTGACGCGGCCCGAACGGCTCAACTGCGGCTCCCTCTCAGGCTTTGGCAACAGCCAAATTGCCCTGGCCATCACCGCCTTGGAAAACCTCAAGATTGCCGACGAAGGGCAGTTTTCCTTGAGCGACTCTCTGGGCAATTTGCTCGCTAAAATTGGCAGCGAGCTACGCCATGAAGACCAGCTGAGCCGCAACCAAGAATTGCTCAAAGAAGGGTTTTTAAATGAGCGCGATTCAATTTCAGGAGTGAGCCTCGATGAAGAGCTGGCCAAAATGATCCAATACCAGCGCGCCTATGAGGCCAACGCCAAAATGTATGCCGTATTTAGCGAGATGATCGAATACTTATTGAGCAAAACCCGCTAAGACATAAGCCACTTAAATTTCACCCGAATTAGAGGGAAAGAAAATGAAAGTTTCACGCACTACCAATCAAAAGACGCTGCGCACGCTGACCAACAATATTCACGATCAACTGCAAAAGCAACAGCGGATCTTTGCCGAAGTCTCTGCCAATAAAAAGATCCTCAAACCATCTGATGACCCTGTCGGCGCAAGCCAAGTGCTGCGCCTTAAGAAAGAGTCGGCGCGCCTCTTCACCTACCAGCGCATCGGCAAAGAGGGGCAGACCTGGGCCCATGTGACCGGATCTGCTATTGACAATGCCGTATCCACCTGGAAGCGAGTCAGCGAAATTGCCATCAGCGCCGCCGACAGCACTAAATCAGAATATGACCGCCATGGCATGGCCGAAGAGGTGGATCAGCTGCTGCAGCACTTCGTGCAAGTGGCCAATACCTCTCACTCCGGGCAGTACATCTTCGGCGGAGGACAGACGCAAAATATGCCCTTTTCCATCCAGACAGACCCCCACACCAACCGCATCACGTCGGTCTACTACCAAGGGGATAACCAGCTGAAGTTAGTGAAAAGCCAGCTCAACAACACCGTGTCGGTCAATGCACTCGGCTCCAATGCGGGCGATCCCAACCAGCAGGGCACATTCATCGACAGCAACGCCCAAATCGACACCTTTAAGACACTGATCTCCTTGCGCGATAAGCTCTACCAAAATGACATCATCGGCATCTCCAACCAAGGCGGGCTGATCGAGCAAGTGGAGCTTTCCGCAAAAAACCTCATCTCCGCTCAGGTTCGCATAGGAGGCAATGAGGAAGCACTTAACCTTGACATAAACCGAAGCGGCGAGCAAAATTCTGAGGTGGATGCGCTCTTAAATGATGTAGAAATGGTCGATACAGCCAAGCGCATCTTAGAGCTCAACGACTACCAAAATACCTATGAAGCATCGTTAGCCATTGGCGGAAGAATCCAGCAAAAGAGCCTTTTGAATTTTATTTAAGTAAAAGCTAAAGAGGGCTTGAGCCCTCTTTTCAAGCCTGTATTGAAGCAATAGGAGCTGATAATGCAAGAGATACGATGCAATTTGATCGAAGGAATGCCTTTGCAGCACACCAAGAGCATTCACTTCCCAAATGGCCTACCTGCTTTTGAATTTGCCAAAGAGTTCGTTCTCTTGACCAATGAAGAAGAAGAGCCATTTCTATGGCTACAGAGCGTGATCTTGCCCAATCTCGCCTTTGTGACGATAGATCCCTTTCTCATCTATCCCGATTACAAAGCAGATATCTCCGACGATGATGTCAGCTTTCTCAAGCTGGAAAAAGAAGAGGATGCCTTCCTTCTCGCCATTGTCAACGTGCGCAATAATGAAGATGAAGGAATTACAGCCAATTTAGTGAGCCCCATCGTCATCAACAACCGCTCAAAAATTGGCAAACAGGTCATCTTACAAAACCATCTTAGATATAGTGTGCGCTACCGCATCAACTGAAATGGATCTCAAGAGAGAAATCAGAGGGTATCAATAACAGGGCATGTTCGCGACCCGGGAAGAAGAGCACCAGCTGATTGCCAAACCTTTCGCTCTCGGCGGCATAGCTGCCCTCAGAGCGAATCCTTAACGAGTGAATTTCTGCCGGATGGGGGCCAATTGCGTAGGCAATCCCCTCCCTCCCTTTAGAAGTGTAGCTGGCGATGACAGAGACCTCAAAAGGAAACCCCTCGCACCAAAAAATTTCCCCCTCGCTAGAAATACGCGCTTTCCCCTCTCGATGATGCCGCTTCTTAAACAGGGCAAAAAATGAGCCTATCGGCACGGCGGCCAAGACCAAGCAGAGCACCACCACAGGAAAGCTCTTGGGCAAACCCAGCAACTCCGAACCGTAGTTGATCCAAAGAGAGAGCATGCCAAGCCCAAAGCAGACAAATAAAAAGAGGCGCTCATTGTGGCTCATAGCACTTATCCTTCGTCATTAATCGTTTTACTCCTCTTAAAAATGCGCCCTTTGCAAATGGATGCTAGCATTTTTTTGCAAAATAGCTATGATGACGACAATGCTTAAAAACTTAAAACTTGCCATCTATAGCCACATTCAGGGTTAAAATCCTAGGCGAGTTGGGTTTAAAATTCTTATTTTTTCTTTATCAAGGTTTACGCCATGAGAATTGACGGATCTCAATTTAGAATGCATTCAGCCTACCAAGCCAACCGCACTCAGCTGCAAAAATCGCTGCGCAAGCTAGCCTCTGGAGATAATTTTGAAAATGCCGGCGAACAGCTAGGGGGCCATCTCTCCATGGCAGAGCGGCTTCGCTATACGATTCACACCGCCACCGCCTCCACAAACAGCCTGCAGCAAGCAAAAGCCTTTTTAGATACAGCAGACGCCCATATTGAAGCTGTCACCCACATCGTCGACCGCATGACAGAACTTGCTGCTCGTGCATCGGACGGTATGACCTTAAGCGAAGACAGTACCATTTTAGAGGCCGAATTTCAAGCGCTGAAGCATGAGATCACCCTCATGACGCGCAATGGCAAATTCGCTGGCAGGCAGACCATCAGCAAAGAAGTAGTGATGAGCTTCGACCCGCAAAACTCTAAAATGCGCTTTTGGCAGCCGACAGGCTTAGGACAGGCCGAAATCCACCGCGATTTCAGCTCCACCGCTCAAGATATCCTCGGCCAGAGAATCGGCTTTGACAGCAGCGAAAGCTTCTCCATGAGCCGCGATGGCAAATCGCTCTACTTCATGGGCAATGTCACAGGCGACGCGGCAGGCGTCGTGCGCTTTAAAAAGTATGACATCGATAACAAGACCGTCTACACCGGAGCCGACCTCTTTGCCTCCGGAGATACCTTGTTTGTCGACGATCGGGGCGATGTCTATATCAACGGCAACGGCACGGTCTATGAGGCGGACGCCTCCTCCATGGTCGCCACCGCCACCACCATCACCGATGCCAAAGTCGGCGGCAAGCTGGCCGGCTACCAAGGGTCGGTCATCTATCAGCGGACCGGCGACGGCTCGCTCATGAACTTATCGAGCGCTGGCGTCCTCACAAATACCACAGGCGCTCTCACCTTTGCCGTTGGCGTCGACCACACCTTCTCCCCTTCCGGCAACTACATCGCCGATATCGACAGCCCCGGCCAAATTCGAGTCATCGACACCAAGACGCTCCAGCAAAAGACCATCAGCATTGGCGGCGCGACTACCGTCAATAACATCCAGTTCTCTGCCGATGGCGACCGCATCTATTACCTCAACCAAGCAACGCAAGCCATTGAGATGGTCAGCGTCGGCACCGAGACCGACGGCAGCGTCATCCTCCAGCCACAAGGCGCAGTTATCCGCGCAGACGGTCCCAACTGCTTTAGCAGTTTGAGCATCGGCGGATCCAACTATTCGTCCAGCACGCAGTTCATCGTCGCTGAAGATTCTCTATCCAAGTTCAGCTACGAAGCGGCCGACCTCTCCCTCTATCAAATAGGCCTTGCCAACGCCCATATCGACACCATTGCCAATGCCACCAGCTGCCTCAGCCTACTACAAGATGCCCTCACTAAAGTTAACGCCGAGCGGGCAAAGATTGGCGCCATGGCCTCCAGATTCGACCACACCCTCAATATCCACATGAGCTATATCCAGTCAGCGACAGAAGCACAATCGGCGATTCGCGATGTCGATGTGGCCAAAGAGACTTCTCTCTTCAGCATGCTGCAGATGAGAGATGCAGCTGCCACGGCGATGCTCGCCCAATTTCATACATTATCTAAAAACGTCTTGCAACTCTTGCATGCTTAAGAGAGGAACTATTATGGGTCAAGCGGAAGAACGACCAAGCGAAAAAGTCTCAGGTAAAAAAGAAATGCTCGTTCAGGCAGTTGAGAAATTGATCGACCGGAGCCAAGAAGAGCGCCCTTTTGGCGTCAGCCAACAGTTTGTCGATCAAGTTTCCTCTCCAGAAGAGGCGATGGAGCTCTGCCATCAGGCCATGGAAGCGCTTGCCACCACCTATCTCGAGCACCTGACGGCCTTTCAACAAAAAGTTCCCTCTCTAGAAGCGCTCAAAGAGCTCGAATTAGCCGAGCAAATCTGGCAACAGTCCTCCAGCATCATCAACCGCTTTGACGCGAGCGGCACCGAACAGGAATTTTTAAAGACGTTGCGCATCGAGACGCTCTCCATCTTAGAAGATCAGCTAGAAGATGCCTCAAGAGAGCTCTATAGACAGCCCTCCTCTGAGCTCACCGCCTGCGTCCTCGGCATCATCGGCACCATGGATAAGGCCCTCACCGAGATCGGCCACCCCAAAGAGAGCAAATCGCGCAAGCGCCTGACCTCTATCGCTGAGCAGCTCTGCCGCTAGCTCTATTGGGGAAAGGGCTACTCGCCCCTTCCCCAAACCCCTACCCCGCCAAAGGGCTAGCCCTTTGGAATCCCTAATTTTTTGGGAGCTTTCCTAAGCCTTTTTCTTTCAAGCACTGATGGCTAAAGCCATCAGACGCTTTCAAGAAAAAGGCTTCGCAGTGGATGAGCCAATTGCCATTGTCTCATCCATGCATTTATTGACTACGGCTTTAAAATACCTTGATTTTGCACTTCATTGTCACATTTCGTTCTCGCCTGAGCCCAAATCCATCCCCTCCCTTTTTAGATAATAATTTTGATCGCTTACAAATATAGTTCAGGAAATAATATAATTAGTTTATCATTATAATTATGTATAAACAAAGGATGTTTTATGTGTAATTATTTTTATATGCTTTGTATTTTCCTTTTTGGAAATACTGCGACTCCTCTTGCTGCGGTCACCTTCAGCCCCACTTTTGAAGGGAGCGCGCAAGCTGAAAAACCAAGAGACCAAGCGACAGCCACTGCCTATTACAACCATACCATCATCCATGCCTATCAAAATAATGAGGGCCATTTTTTTGTCCTCTTAGATGATCTCTCGCTTTGGAAAGTCAATCCTTCTCATAACAGCACTTTTTATAACAGCACCTCTAACAATCATCCCAGTACCGATGTCAATGGACAAATAACCTATCCTTTCTTTCATCAGCCCCTAACTCTAATGCCTAACTCTGGTTCCGCTGCTTATCCAATGCTCTTTATCGCCAACTTAGAGGCGCTGCTGGCCGCAAAGCTTGTCGCTTCACCCATTTATGAAAAGCAAATAGTGCACTTTGACCGAGAAAAGGGAGAGTTGACCATAGCCTATCCAGGGCAAGCCCCCTTTACCATTTTCATTTATCCTGCTCATTGGCGCGTCGTAGAGAATTGGCAACAGCAACACCGCCTTTTAGAAGGAGGCGTCTGGATGCCTGAGTTCAACTCCCTCTACTCATTCGGCCATTATCCCTACATTTTATATAATTATGCCACGAGCGAATTTGTCATGTATGGCACAGAAAGTTCCTTGCAAATTCCCAAACCCATGCCTTAGCCTTATTTTCCCTGCCGCGAGGGGCTCTTTGCTTGCGCCCCTTTCTTTAAGCTGCTAACTCCTGAGCAGCGAATAAGCCATTTCCTTTGTCGCATATTCTATCAAATTTTTTATTGGCTAAACGCCTCTTCCCCAAACCCTTACTCTTACCCTGCTAAAAAGGCCAAGGCCCTCTCTGGAACCCTAATTTTTTTCGAAGGATTTACAATTGTCCTATCAAATAGCCAACAGATTTGAGCCATCATTTCTTTTCAAAACGCAAATAGACACAACGCCCCTCATCAGGAATTTTCTGAGGGTAAGGAATTGTAAGCACTTTAAATCCCGTGCTAAACTCGGGTGAAGGGAAATCAGCCATAAATTCTGTATCGGTTAAATTAGCCAACTCTTCTTCATCTTCATCAGGCTGCTCATCGTAATAAAAAATAAGCTCAATCGCATGTTCGCCTTTCAGCTTAACATTAACAGCTCTCAAATTAGGTGTTACATTCCCTAATAAAGCTCTTTGAATAGAGCAAAGAATATCTCCAAGATCCATCATGCAATCTTCTCCCATCATCTAATTTCAGGGCCTCTGGACTAGCAGGGACAATATGAGCTTCCTTTTTACAAAACTAAATTAATTTTATAGCAAAGCACTCAGCCAGACAAGTCTAACCAATTCAGGCTAAGCGAATTCTTTAAATGGCTGGTAAATCCAGCTCTATCATCAGTCCCTGCTCTCTCCTCTTCAAGCTGAAGATGCTTAATACCATCATCGACAGCAAGAATTTGATATTCGAGTAAAACCCGGCGCGCCTCTTTAGATTTGGCCTTATCCTGAATCAGCAAAATAATCTCCTCGAGAAAGTCTTCTTGGCCTTCAATAAAAGGGGTCTTTTGAACCATGTGCAAAAGAAGCAGGTCTTTGAGCTCCTCTTCCATCTGCTGGGCCATTTCAATGGCATGCCAAGGGAGTTGTCCAATAAGCAAAGCGTCGATAGCTCTAACAGCTAACCGGCTTCGCCAATTAAGATCTCTAATTTGAGCCATGTGATCGGCGATCTCTTCAAAGGATTCATTTTCTATCAGCTGTTTTATCGCCTGTTCAAACGCTTCTTCGATCATCACCTCAGTTTCGCCTCTCTTCGCATCGGACATTTTGAAGGCCATATCAATTGCAGCATTAAAATTGCCACCAAAGAGCTGTTCTGCAGATGGTTTTTTTTCTAGCTGTCTCAAGGGGAGGCTCCGGGGCAAGAGCTCTCTTCTGGCATCAAAGCGGCCTAAAGATTGCATGCAAAGGGAAGCGACAGCATTTAAGAGGGAAACTTTGTTGTCCACTTGCAACCATTTTAAACCGGGCAGCCAATCTACTGCTTTTTGCATCAATTGCTCGACATGCCTAAAATTTGCCGTCACATCAAAAAAATGCAGCGGCAGTTTGAGTTTAGCTTCTTGGAATTGCTGACTTAAATTCTGGCAGATCAGGCGGCGATTTGAGTCGACACCAGAAAAAATATTGGAAAAAAGCTTTTTTCCTGGGTCTAAAAAATCTACCATAATTGTCCTGGATATAAGGTGGGTAAAGGAGATACCTCTATCTTGCTGGTCCTTTGAGATTTTGGATTGGCGAGATGAGAGGTATAAATTGTCATGCAAAAGGCGTTAAATGACAATTATTTTTTTGAATTCGCATCTTCTTAAGACAGAGACTTGCCTGTGGAAAACGCAGAAAAGTTAGGATTTAATTTCTAAAACAAAGGCCCTGATTTCCTTGGCGCCAGCCATGGAGATCAGGGCCTTTATTTAAAAGCTTACGGATTCCAAAGGGCTAGCCCTTTGGTGGGGGAGAGGTTTGGAGAGGGGGCAAAGCCACCTCTCCAAAAAACTATAGGCGAGTGAGAGGGGCTAAAGAGGCGATGAGCGACCTTTCCTGATTATCTTTTTGGAAGAAGACCTGGTAGATGAGGCCCATGGAGCCCTGTTCGAGGGCGATGATTTTGCCGATGCCGAACTGCTGATGGAAGACGATATCCCCCTCTTTAAAGAGCTTGCCGGGGGCGGGGGCGGCGGGAGGGCTCTCCCTTAGGAGCGTCGCTGGGCGAGATTCTTCGTAGTAGACAGGGCGCACTTCTCCATCTCTTTTCTCCACCAAGTGCTTGGGAATCTCTGCCAGAAAGCGGCTAGGGCGCATGGGTTTGAACTGTCCCCAGAACATGCGGTAGCTAGAGGCCGACAAGATGAGGTGTTTTTTCGCGCGGGTGAGGCCCACGTAGAAGAGGCGGCGCTCTTCTTCGATGCCGTCGAGGCTGGAGCGGCTGTTGACATGGGGGAAGAGATCTTCTTCGAGGCCTGAGATGAAGGCGACATCGAATTCTAGCCCTTTGCCATTGTGCAACGTCATCAAATTGACTTTATCGACTTCAGCGCCGCTCTCTTCCACTGTGGTCTGCAAAGTGAGCTCCTCTAAAAATTCTGAGAGGGGCCGCCCTTCGTGGATCAGCTGCCATTCGAATGCTTTGGAGATCAGCTCATCGAGGTTTTGCTTGCGATCTTCTAAAGTGTCCGGATCTTCTTGCAGCACTTCGAGGTAGCGGGTTCTTTCGATGGTCTCTCGCACAAAATCGCCTAGAGAAAGGCTCTCTTTCTTGCGCCTTAAGTCGTAGATGATATTTAAATAGTCATCGAGGCCTTGCTTTTGCTTGGCAGCCATTCTAAAGGAGAAGGGCTCACCAGAGAGCACGCGCAGGGCGCACTCTAAAATGCTCATCTGCCGCTCTTGGGCGGCTTGAATCAGCTTCTCTAAGCTAGAATCGCCAAAGCCGCGCTTGGGCAAGTTGATTGTCCGGGCGAAGGCGATGCCGTCGGCACCATTTTCGACGACGCGCAGGTAAGCTAAGATGTCTTTGATCTCTTTTCTTTGATAGAAGGAGATGCCGCCGATCACGCGATAGGGAATGCCCAATTCCAAGAGGCGGTCTTCAAAGCCGCGCGACTGGGAGTTAGTGCGATAGAAGATGGCCATCTCTTGATAAGAGATGCCCCGTTGCCGGTATTTTTCGACAAGCCGGGCGACAAAAGCGGCCTCTTTGGACTCATTGGGAGCAAAGTGGAATTGAATCAGCTCCCCTTGCCCCATGCGGCTGAACAGGTTTTTATCGAGGCGCTTTTTATTCTTTTGAATGACGGCGTTGGCCGCCTCCAAGATGGTCATGGTGCTGCGGTAGTTTTCTTCTAAGCGGATGACGCGGGCGTTGGGATAGTCTTGCTCAAAGTGGAGGATGTTGTTGATATCGGCTCCTCGCCAGGAGTAGATCGACTGGTCGGGGTCTCCCACAGCAAATAGGTTGCCGCGCTGGCGAATGAGGTGCTGCACCATCTGGTATTGCGCTGTATTGGTATCTTGGTACTCGTCAATTAGCAGATAGTGCCAAAGATCTTGGTAATTAGATAGTACCCCTGGGTGCTCTTTAAACAGCAGGAGCGGCAGGTAAAGGAGGTCGTCGAAATCGACGCCGTTGTATTCTTTAAGCCTTCTTTGGTATTTGCCATACACACTGGGAAAGAGCACTTCCGAGCCCCTATTGAGATT
>JARBTN010000020.1 GCA_029240195.1 Chlamydiales bacterium | reverse complement strand
TATTTTGTCATTGGACCTACCGCAGGAACTGCGGGATGTAAAGCTTGTGGAGATGATGTAAGACCTTATTTTAGGCAACCGTCGAGGAACCAAGAAGCCGCCACTATAATTTTAATTTAGTTGCGGTAGTTCACTGGTTAAAGGAGCTCGATCTTTTGGATCTCTTCTTCAGCGTTATAATAGACGCGAATGGGGTAAGACTGATCCTTTCCCATGCTGCCCTCGATAGGGGTGCCGACAACTTCCCAAAGGCCCATCGTGCCGACATCTAATAAGCCGTGCATCAAAGAGCGGGCGATCGAGCCTGTTTTCACCTGAATGCGATACTCCTCGGCCATCCCTCCTTCGGGCAAGGGTTTGCTTGAAAGCGCGGTCGCGCCTAAGGAAAGCAATGCCCCTCTTGTCTTCACTTTTCGCATTTCATCGATTGAAATGCCTTCTCTCTTAGCCGCCATGTAGACTGAGCAGGAGCTTGTCAGGCACATCATCGATAAGCCTAAAATAGAGATCGCGTATTTCATAGTAACCTTTGAATTTGGTTTGTTTAATTTAAGCGAGGGATTATAATTTAGGATTATATATTAGTAAATGGGAAAAATATCAGCGTTTAATTAAAAATAAGAGTTGCTTGTCGAAGCTTAATAGATGAGGGAAGGGACATTAAAATAGCTTGCCGGCTCCCTCTTCCCCGCCTCTGAAGGCGGGGGAGGAGGCCGTGTTAGGTTTAAACCCAACTTGCCGCCCTATTGCTCGAGAGAGCGGGCTTTTTTATGAGAAGGGGGAAAGAGATAGGCATATGTTTTTTTGCCTAGGTTCCAAAAGATCATCGCCAGCAGCAGGGGATAAAAGACATTTAAAAGAGGTCCTGTCACTTGCGTGATGCCGCTTAAGCCAAAGATAGACATGGCAAAGCTTGAGGCCAATGTTGCCAATAGGGCGCCCTCGGTTTTGATCTGCCGCCATCGGCTTGTCAAATATTCGGTGTAGACGAGGGTCAGGGCAACTGATGTCGTCAGGCAAGCTAAAATGACGGCAAAGGCCGCCACGAGGCCGAGAGAGTGGCCGAGGGTATTTTTAGCGATAGAGATCAACAAATAATCTTTGGCAACTTGCTTGAGGCTATCTGCTTGACAAGCAGCCAGATAGATCAATCCTAAGTAGACAATCGATAAGAGCGCCATGCCCACCAGGCAAGATTGCAAAGTTAGTTTGAGCGTCTCTCTTTCAGTCTGCTTTTCATTGCGCAGCATGGAGATGATGGAAGCCGAGAAAAAGAAGGCGGCGATCAGATCCATGGTGTGGTATCCTTCTTGGACAGCTGTCTTGAAGGAGGTAAAGAAAGAAAGGTTGGCCTCTTGAATCCCTTCTGAGGCTTGGATGCCAAGCAAGATGACAGTGCCCAAACAAAGCAAAAGCAGGGGAGTCAAAAAGTAGCCTAGGATATCCAGGAGCGACTGCTTGCGGCTGGTGATGAACCAGATGAGGGTGCAATAGGCGATGCTAAAGAGTGCCACTGATGGGATAGGCACGTAAGGGGAGAGGGCAGCATAGGCCAGTGTGATGCAGCGAGGTCCCGAACCTAAAGGAATCCAGACACTTAGCAAAGTAAGAGGCAGCACCTCTTTGCAAAGAGAGCCAAATGTGGCAAAAAACTTTAGATAATTTCCGTGATAAAATACCATAGCGATGATGCCCGTGAAGGGGAGAAGCACCGCTGTCAGCCAAAAGCCAAAAAAAGCGGCCTGCCACTGCCCTTCAGCCAAATGGCCGACAAAGAGGGGAAAGATCAGGTTGCCTGATCCGAAAAACATTGAAAATAGGGCTAGTCCGATCACCAAAGGTGAGGAGTGCTTCTTAGGGTTCATAACCCTCCAAGGTCAAAATGAGAGAGCCCCAAGCACGTTTTGCTTGAGAGCGGCAGCAAATGGGGCTTTAAATGAATTAGGGAAACTCAATAATTTAGCAAAAAAAATAGAACTTTTCCATATAAAAATGGATCTATTTTCCCTAGATTTAATGCATGCCATTTTTACAAACGCAATCACTTAAAACCCCGGCTGCAGACTATTCGTTGCTGTCTATAGGGGTTTGACGATATTTTATACCAGGAGTTTTATGTTGCAGATCGGCGATGCCCCCAGTTTTACGTTACATGATGCACAAGGTCAACCCGTTTCCCTCTCCCATTTCAAAGGGCAGTTTGTCGTGGTCTATTTTTATCCGAAAGATGATACTCCAGGTTGTACTTTAGAAGGAATAGAGTTTACAAAGGCGCTTGCCGATTTCACCGCGATGAATGCCGTGGTCCTCGGCATCAGCCGCGATTCAGAAAAGAGCCATTGCCATTTCAAAGACAAGTATGATCTCAAACACCCCCTCCTCTCCGATCCAGAAGCAAAAGTGGCCAAGGCGTTTGGCGCCTTTGGCATCAAAAAGATGTATGGCAAAGAGTATGAGGGGGTGATCCGAGCCACATTTTTAATCGATCGGGAGGGCAAAGTCTGCCATATCTGGCCCAACGTCTCTCCTAAAGGGCATGTGCAAGAGGTCATCGAGCAGTTGAAGCGCTCTTTGTAAGTTAAAGTGCGGCACGGCAAAAATTTGAATTTGCAGTGTTAGATCGTCAATATTTTGTAAAAGGGAATCTATGCGGTTTTTAAGTTTTTTAGCCCCTATATTAGCCATCTCATTGGTGATGCTTGGTGGCGGCTATCTTTTGACATTCATCAGCATCCGGCTCAATTTGGCCGGCTACAGCTCGATGGATATCGGATGGGTGCAATCATCCTATTGCCTGGGGATGCTGATTTCCTCTCTCTTGGCAGAGCGATGGATTCAAAAGCTCGGTTCGGCTAAGACCTACATCATTTTTAGCGCTCTGCTCGTTGTGACAATTCTATCACAAGGCCTCTATGTCAATCCGATTTTTTGGAGCTTCCTGCGCTTAGTTGCGGGCTTTTCCGTCGGAGTGCTCTATGTCGTCATCGAAAGCTGGCTGCTTATTCAGTCAGCGCCTCAAGAAAAAGGGGTGGTGCTCTCCATCTATATGGTCGCCCTCTATGCAGCGCAGACCTTTTCTCAGTCTTTTGAGGCATTGATCGATTCGACAAGCCATCTGCCGTTTTTAGTGGCCGCCATTTTCCCTTTTCTTTCTATTTTCCCCATTGCACGGGCCAAAGAGGTGCCTCCTTTGCTCGATAGCGTGTCTAATAAGACGCTGCAGGAAATCTTTTGGCTGTCTCCAATTGGCTGTTTAGGCTGCATCATGTCAGGCGTTTTGCTTAGCGCGCTGACCAGTTTTTGCCCGCTCTTTGCTGAGCGGCAAGGATTTGACGTCGCCCCATTCATGGCCTTTACGATTGGAGGCGGTTTTCTTTTCCAATGGCCGATCGGATATTTATCAGACCATATGCCGCGCCGCACATTGCTGATGATGCTAAGTGCTGTCGCCATCATCCCCTGTGTTGGGATTGCCCTGACACTCGACCCGACTTATGTGCTCTTCTTTTCTTTCATATTAGGGGGGATGGCTTATACAATCTATCCAGTAGCCACTTCTTATGCCTGTGAAGCATTCAGCCAAAAAGATATTACGGCCGTCATGGGTGCCTTGCTCTTAGCGTACTCAATTGGCTCCGTAGCCGGGCCTCTTTTGGCCGCCGCTGCCATGCAGCATTATGGCGATTTTGCCCTCTATCACCTCTCAACGATCACCTTGCTGATGTTTTTGGCAGTCACGTCAGTGGCAAAAAAACAGTCCTCTTATTTCCCCGATCCGCCCTAGTGCCCGATCACATTTGTTTTTACGTGTCACACTGAGGCAAAAGCTCTCGTAGTGGGGCGATCGCATTTTTCCTTACTAATTCAAGGGGCGCGTCAGGGAATGGGTAAGTGGGCCAGTTTCTTTGCCACTCCATCGGGGAGGAGGGTGTTGAAGAGAAGCTGCTGAATCTTAATGGCATCGGGATGCGGCGCCTTTTGCAAGCTACTTTGGTAGTGAAAGCCTACAAACTCTTTTTTAAGGGCCTTGGCCGCTTTTTCTCCCGCGCTGAGGTTGAGAGGATTGCCGTCCACTTGCAAGATGCGGTCAAAAAAGAGGGGATTGGTCTTAAGAAAAGAGAGGAGGGATTCTTCTAAGCTGTTTTGCATCCCATTGAAGAGGACGCCGCCGATGAATTTGGCCGGATGGGGCGTCTTTAAAGTGAAGTCAAATCCGGAGCTGACGCTCTCTTTGAAATCGATGTCGATACTTTTAAGCTGCGCTAAGGTCGGATAAGCCATTTCGATATTGCGCTCTGTAAATCCGATCAGGGGAATGGATTGCTTTTGCTGGCGGCGAATCAGCAGGGCGGCTTGGTGCCCGCCTTCCAAGGGAATGCCTTCTGACATGAGCTGAATTTGCTGCCAAAGAGGCACCAGTCGGTTGATGGCCTCTTCTTTACATAACCCGTGGGAGGGGTGTTGGGCGATGAGCTCTTCTGCCCATAGGCTGCTGCCAAGGAAGGACCCATTGCGCATCAGGGTATTGATATTGAGAATGACCAGCGTTCTTTGATTCAGCTGAGAGGCTATCTGGTCGATGCGATCGATTTTGGAAAAGGATGCGCTGGGTTTTTTCTTTTTCAAAGTGAACAAAGACCTGTCTTGCCTGCCAGTTCCTAAAGGGTCTTGCCAGTTTTTTAAAAGTTCAGCCGCTTCAGAGAAGTGACGGATCGTTTCTGCCAGGGCGTCGGGCACAATTTTTTGAAAATATTCGAGCTGTTTTTTGGCAATTAGGGGATTGAACTCGAGGCGCTGAGCATCTTTTTTCAAGTAGCGCATGCCTAAAAATGAAAACCCCCGCTCTTTGACGGCCGCGGCAACGCGTTGGATATTTTTGAGCTGGGTATCGACAAAGAGAATGCAGCTGAATTGCTGCCTATCGATGTGGGCCAGCAATCGGTGAATGGCCTCTGCCTGATCCCCATCGGAATCTTCAGCAAAGATGACGCCCTCTTCCATCACTAAATTTGCAAGGGGCAACCCTTGCAAGGGGCCTTTATCTAAGTCAAATCCAGCCACATTGAGCTGCCTGAGAGTGGGGATCAGCGCTCCGCTCGGCCGAGAGGTGACGCTGAAGAGAGGGACTTTCATCTCCTGCAGCTTTTTAAGGGTGAAAGGGCCTTTTTTATCGATGGCTTTGGCCTGAACAGCACTTTGGAGGTGGGTCCAAAAAGGGGCATTTTTTAGGCGGGATTCGGCAAGAGAACACCCTTTTTCCCGATCTTTTTCGACGAGATAGTCAAAAAAAGGGAGACTGCCAAGCTGGGTTTTAGCTTGAATGAGGACATTGTCCAGTTCTAAGATGACCAGGCAATCTGGCGAGGCATGAGGAATGAGAGCGGTCAGGTCCCCACTTTCAAAGATCTGATGGAATTCAAGAGGCGGGGATGACTCCCGGGAGAGTGCCCCTGAGAGTGAGAAACTCTGCGCTGGCAGCGCCAAAAAAAAGAGAAGAAAGAGGCTCGGCATCGCATGCATGGGGAAAAGGGGTAAAAATTGCCTTTGAGCATAAAGCAAATGCAAAAAAAAAGGCAATGCGCGTCTCAAAATTTCTGGGATAGGTTCTATAATCAAAAAGAAAACAAGAGTGGCATACATCTTGCTGGCATTTCTTATGATCTTCATTTTTGCTAAAGAGGTGCCATGAGCCACATCAAAAAAAATTCTTTTTCGCATCTATTCCTGCTCGCCGCCTTTGCGACAGGCTGCCAAAATCAACCTCCAGTCGCTTCCCTTCCGCCACCACCTCCCGCCCCTTCTGTCCATGTGCAGCACATCACCTTGGCAGATATGCCGATCGCTCGCCAATACCCCGGGCGCGCCGCTCCCTCCTCAGAGGTGGACGTCTTGGCGCGCGTAACAGGCGTCTTGCTCAAACGCTTCTATAATGAAGGGGAAGTGGTGAAGCTTGGCGACCCTCTCGCTGAGCTCGATGCCGCTCCCTTTGAAGCAGATTTTGCCAAGGCTCAAGCCGCCTTTATCGAAGCGGAAAGCCGCCGGCAGCGTGCGCTGACCTTAGAAAAATATAAAGCTATCAGCGTGCAAGAGCGCGATGAAGCCATTTTGGCCTATGAATCGGCCAAATCAGATCTCAAAAATGCCGAGATCAACCTCAAGTACACGAAGATCGATGCGCCGATCTCCGGCATATCCAGCGAGAACCCCTCAGATGAGGGCAGCTTGCTCGAGGCCGGTGGCCTGATCGCCTCCATCTCCCAGCTCGATCCCATCTCGGTCGTCTTTGCCTTTCCTGACACCGAATGGCTCAAATGGCGCCAGGAGGCAGAAGAGGGAAAAGTGCTTTTACCGGAGCAATTTACCGCCTCTATTTTTACCGCCGACGGCATGAAGCACCCTTATGAGGGCATCGTCGATTTCACCGAAAGCGCCATCGATAGGGCCACCGGCTCGGTCAAAGCAAAGGCTACGATTCCCAATCCCAAGCTTTCTCTTCTCCCTGGCCAATTTGTTAAAGTATCTCTGCAAGGGATTGTCAAGCCTCAGGCCATTGCCGTGCCAGAACAGGCTATTATGTACAGCGCTAAGGGCCCTTTCATCTATAAGCTGACGGCAAAGAATGAAGTGGAAGTGTGTCCAGTTGAGCTCGGCCCTCTCTCAAAAGAGGGGCGCATCATTGAAAAGGGGCTCGAGAGCTCCGATCGGATCATCACAGAAGGGATGATCAAAGCGCGCCCAGGGCAAACTGTCAAAGTGGACGAGAAGGCCGATGCTCCTTGCTCTTGCCATCAGCATGAGTCGGCAAAAGGAGGGGTCTAAGTGAAATTTTTTATCGACCGCCCTGTCTTTGCCTCGGTCCTTTCGATCTTGATCGTCTTGGCCGGCGTGCTCTCTCTCAATATTTTGCCCATTGAGCAATACCCGCAGATTGTCCCACCCGAAGTTGTCGTGACAGCTGTCTACAATGGCGCCAGCGCTGAAACGGTCGCCACCACTGTCGCCGCTCCGCTCGAAGACCAGATCAACGGCGTGAACCACATGCTTTACATGCGCTCCACTTGCGATAACAACGGCCAGCTCAATTTGACGGTCACCTTTGAAGTGGGCGCCGATGCCGATCAGGCCACCATCGATGTCAATAACCGAGTGCAAGCTGCACTGAGCCGCCTCCCTGAACAAGTCAAGCAGGTGGGAGTCACAGTCAGAAAGCGCTCCTCTTCCATGTTGCAAGTGGTCGCTCTCGGTTCAAAAGATCATAAATATGACTCCATCTATATGAGTAACTACGCGCTGCTCAATGTCATCGATGACCTCAAGCGCATTCCCGGCGTCGGCGAGGCTTCTTTGTTTGGCGCCAAAAACTATGCCATGCGCATTTGGCTCAATCCCGATTTGCTGATCCGCCACGACTTAACAGCTCTCGATGTCGCCTCAGCCATTCAAGAGCAAAACTTTCCCTATGCTGTGGGCAGTTTTGGCCAGGAACCCTCGAATCAGCGCTTAGCTTATACCTTCAGCGCGACGACAAAAGGACAGCTTCTCTCTCCAGAAGAGTTTGGTCAGATTATCTTGCGCTCGGATGAAAATGGAGCGAAGCTGCTGCTCAAAGAGGTGGCAAAGATTGAACTAGGCGCGCAAGATTATGGGTTTGAAGCGGTCTATCGCGCCAGCCCCTGCGCTCCGATTGGCATCTACCTGCAGCCGGAAGCCAATGCTTTGGACACGGCTAATCGGGTGCAAATGAAGTTAGAGGAGCTCTCCAAAAATTTCCCCGAAGGGATGTTTTACTTTGTCCCTTACGACACAACCCTCTTTGTCAAATCATCCATCAAGGAAGTGCTCAAGACACTGGCCGAAGCTATGCTGCTCGTCATCGTCATCGTCTATCTCTTCTTGCAGAGTGGACGAGCGACTTTAATCCCTCTCATTGCCGTTCCCATCTCCTTGATTGGCACGCTCGCCGGCCTCTATGTGCTTGGGTTTTCCATCAACTTGTTGACCTTATTTGCTCTGGTGCTGGCCATCGGCATTGTCGTCGATGATGCCATCGTCGTTTTGGAGAATGTCGAGCGGCTCATTCGAGAAGAGAAGCTCTCGCCGAGGGCAGCGGCCATCGCCTCCATGGAGCAAGTGGCCAGCCCAGTCATCGCCATTGTCTTAGTCCTCTGCGCCGTGTTTGTGCCAGTGGGCTTCATGGGCGGCTTGACGGGAGTCATGTACCGGCAATTTGCCATCACCATCGCCGTCTCTGTCGTCATCTCCGGGTTTGTCGCCTTAACTCTGACGCCTGCTCTTTGCGCTCTCTTCTTGAAAGGGTCTCATCAGGAGCACAAGGGGCTGTTTGCTCTCTTTAATACATTTTTTGAATGGGCAACTCGCCTCTATATCAAAGGCGTCTCTTTCATCATCCACCATGCCAAATTAGGACTCTTAGCCTTTAGCGCTGTATTTGCCGCCTGCGCCCTCCTCTACCAGCAAATCCCGAGCAGCCTCGTCCCCGAAGAGGATCAAGGCCTTGCCTTTGTCGCCACGAGCCTTTTGCCCGGCTCCTCCCTCAAGCGCACCCAAGAGGTCACCTCCCAGGTGATGAACATCTTAAATGCGCAGCCGGAAGCTGAAGAGGTGATCACCCTCTCTGGCTTTGACCTGCTCTCAGCCTCGCAAAAGACCAGCGCCGGCGTCAGCTTTGTGCGCCTCAAAGATTGGCAAGAGCGCTTAAGCCCAGGGTCCTCTGCGCAAAGCTTTGCTGGGCGGGTGACCGGCCTATGCAGCCACATCAACGATGGCATGTCCTTTGCCTTCTGCCCGCCTCCCATCAGCGGCCTCAGCATGACAGGCGGGTTTGAGTTCTATCTCGAGAACCACGCTGGAGAATCAATTGGATCTATTGCCGCCATGGCTGATCGCTACCTCCAGCTGGCCGCCAAGCGGCCGGAGCTCGCCGGCATGCGCGCCCTTGTCTCGGTCAACACTCCCCAGTATGATGTGCAGCTAGACCGCAATAAAACTAAGGCGCTCGGCGTCTCTTTAGATGAGGCCTATGCCACCATGCAAAGCACCATTGGCAGCTCCTACATCAATGACTTCACGCTCTACGGGCGCACCTTCCGCGTGTACTTGCAGTCTCAAGCTCCCTACCGCGAGTCGAGTGATGACTTGAGCCACGTCTTTGTCCGCTCCAAAAGCGGCGGCATGATTCCCTTGAGCTCTTTAGTCACCATTAAAAATAAAGTGGGCCCAGACTTAGTGGAGCGCTTCAACGGCTTCCCTTCTGTCAAACTGATGGGAAATCCAGCTCCCGGCTATAGCTCGGGGCAAGCCATCCAAGCGGCCGAAGAGGTATTTCAGGACCTGCTCTCCAGTGATTACACCATTGGTTGGACCGGCTCCGCTTACCAAGAGAAGATGGCCGGCGGCAGCGATAGCGCTTTCATCTTTGGCTTATTCGTTGTCTTTTTGATCTTGGCAGCTCTCTATGAGCGGTGGACCCTGCCCATTGCAGTCATCGCCGCTGTGCCGTTTGCTGTCTTAGGCGCCCTATTTTTTGTCTGGCTGCGCGGGCTCAATAACGACATCTACTTGCAAGTGGCTCTCGTCACCTTAATTGGCCTGGCCGCTAAAAACGCCATTTTGATCGTCGAATTTGCCCTCATCCAAAGAGAGGAGGGGGTTCCCCTCGATGAGGCCATCTTAACGGCTGCCAAGCTGCGCTTTCGCCCGATCATCATGACGTCGATGGCCTTCATTTTAGGATGCCTCCCCCTCGTCATCAGCACAGGCGCCGGAGCTGCCAGCCGCCACTCTCTCGGCACAGGTGTCGTCGGCGGGATGTTGGGCGCGACTTTCTTGGCCATCTTCTTCATCCCTCTCTTCTTTAAGCTGGTCATGCAATTTGAAGAGCGCTTCTTTCCAAAGCGCCCTTCTTAAGATGCCATGTCCAAAGGGGCATGCAAAGGGGCGTAGCCCCACCTTATTGCTCACAAATTGAGTAGGAAGAAAGGGGAAAGGCGCTGCCTCTCCCCTTGCACCCCTCTCTGGCAAAGGAGCCAAGGCCCCTTTGAACCCAAGGCTTAAAAGCATGAAGAGGCATTTCTATTGCCTGCAGCAAAAGAAATGCCTCTCCCTGTCTTTCAAATCTCAGCTTCCAAAGCAACGACGCTATAGCTGCCTTAGAAGATAATGCCTTTTAAGCCAGTTTTCACCCCTCCCCTAAAGAGATCGCCTCGGCATGCATGCTGCCCACAAGCTGTTGGAAGCTGCCAATTCCCCGTGTGCGGCACGTAAACCCTCTAGCGACTTCGCCATCTTGCACTCTTCCTCGACATCTTTGGCAAGGCGATAATCGAAATAAAGGATTGGAAGCGCTAAAGCGCTTGCCGCTAGCGTTCCAGCGAACAAAGGAAAAAAGAGAGGAGGGGCTACTGCCAAAGAGGCAAATGTTGCCAAGTAGCTAGCAAATACCACCGCAGATACAACAGAAATCCTTTTCAAGAGCAAGGCGCTGTCCAATTTATAAGAATCATCGGCTTTGTTTTTGACAGCAGGCGTTGCCAAAGGGACTAAGCTAAAGGCGCTTTTTAAAGCGTTGCACATTGCATTCATAAAACCACCTTTGTACAAGTTAATAATTATATATTTTAATAAATAAAAAAATAAAAATCAATGTAAATTAAATAAGCAATAAAAAAATTACCATCATATTTTTGCTTTAAACTAACAAAAAATCTTAATATAAAAATAGGATCGCAAAAAAAGGCGCCGCCTCTATTTAACTTCCCATCTGACTCGTTGCATTGTTGAGATGACTTTTCGAGCCGCTCGCTCAAGTTTCTCGCACTGACAAATTCACAGAAAAATTTTTCGCTTCAAAGTTTTTTTTATGAAAATGACCATGGGAGTTTACTACTCGTCTCGAGAGTTCCTAAAAAATGGAAGAAAGGGATGACGAGTGCTGACTATATCCAAATGAATGGTGAGCTTTCAGGCAAAGCTTACCTCCCAGCTCATCAAAGGTCTAGGGTTTATGTCATGGACGTTGATGACAGAATAACCCTTGGAACTTGGGGCAAAAATAAGACAAGAAAGCTTTCTAGAGAATTTCTCCATTTTTTAGAGACGGAAGGGGAGCTGATTGCAGTGAAAGGGATCTTTCGACGATGTTTTGGCATCGGCTGAAGCCCTTAGCTCCTTGCGATGGGTCAATTCTCTATAGCGCTGCTTTAGCCCTCAGAGCCCAGCAAGTTCATGGCCTCCAATTCTTTTCCCTTCGTTTCGGGGATCAGCCAATAAACAAATAGCAGTGAGAGCAAAGCGGCAGCGGCATAAAGACCGTAAGCCCAGCCTAAGCCAAGCGCTTGCAGGGAGGGAAATGTGACGGAGACGGCAAAATTTGCCAGCCATTGAATGGCCGCTGAAAGAGAGAGGGCATAGGCACGGATCCGATTGGGAAACATCTCTCCCAATAGCACCCAGACAACCGGCCCCCAAGAAAGGCCAAAGAAGAAAACATAGAGGTTTGCTGCAATTAACGCGGCCACTCCGCTGTTCCCTTCTAAAATCGGATTGCCCTGCAGATCAAATTCTACAGAGCCAAAGAGATAGGCTAGTAGCGTTAGAGTTGCGGTCAAGCCAACTGAGCCAAAGAGCAGCAGAGGGCGGCGCCCAATTTTGTCGATCATGGCAATGGCTAATAGGGTTGTGATGATATTAGTCACGCTTGTGATGACCGTGATGAGCAGCGAATCCGCTTCAGAAAAACCGACCGACTGCCAGAGTGAACTGGAGTAATAAAAGATCACATTGATGCCGACAAATTGCTGAAAGCAAGAAAGGGCAATCCCCAACCAAACAATGGGCAAGACGCCCCACTTCCCCTTTAGATCAAGAAAACGGCTTTGATGCGCCTTTTTAAGGGACCTTTGAATATCTGCCGTGACTTTTTCGGCATGTGTCGCACCTATTAAAGTCTCTAAAACGCCTCTAGCCTGCTCAATTTTGCCCTTAGCCACTAAAAAGCGGGGCGATTCTGGGATGCAGTAAGCGCCAATTCCATATAAGATGGCAGGAGGGAGCTCAGAGAGCAGCATCCAACGCCAGGCATCGAGGCCAAACCAATAGGGGTTGGCCGCAGAGCCTGCGCTTGTGGCAATCAAATAGGCAACCAAAAGGGCGGTAAAAATGCCCGATACAATGGCCAGCTGTTGGAATGACCCCAGCCTTCCTCGCAAATGGGCGGGAGCGGTCTCTGCAATGTAGGCGGGAGCGATGACGCTCGCGACTCCAACTCCCCAGCCCCCCAAGATGCGCCAAAAGTTAAATGCCCACAGGTTGTCGGCAACGCCTGACCCTATAGCGCTCAGCGCAAATAATACCGAGGCAAAGAGCATTGCCCAGCGCCGCCCATAGCGGTCGGCGATGCTTCCAGCAAAGAAGGCGCCGGCGGCAGAGCCTAAAAGAGCTGAGGAGATCGAAAGCCCTAGGGCAGCATTTCCAATGGCAAAGCGAGCTTCAAGAGCCTCTACTGTGCCGTTGATGATTGCGGTATCAAAGCCAAAGAGAAATCCTCCAAGGGCTGCTGTAATGGTGATTAAGCAGAGGCGAAAAAGTGAATATTCAGGAAATTTTTGTTCAGCAGAGAAATCCATTGTAGCTTAAGCCCCCAAGTCAATGCTTTATAATATAGATGCAAAGGATCTGTCTATACGCTATATGGCCTAAACTTGGCAAAGCATATAACGACTATTTAAACCCAACTGACTACCTACATCACGCTTTAAGGGTCGATAGGGGCTGCTTTATTGAGAAGAAAGGCGATTTTTTCGATGAAAGAGCTTGCTCGATAGGAGGGGTAGGCCTTTTCTTGAAAGGACAAGGAGTGCTCTAAGTCTTTGGGGATCGAGCAAACTTCAATCTGCCATTGCTCTAGGAGAGGGCGCTCAATTTGAATGGAGCTACCTTCGACGATGAACAGGTGGGAGCAATAGTCTCTGGGGCTGTTATCGAGCTCTCCAAATCGATTGAGCGCATCGGTTAAGCGATAGAGGTAGTCGGTGGTCGTCTCCATGCCTAGCGCTTCGCGGTCGCAAAAGCTATTGACCATGCCTACTTTCAGAGCGGAGGCGGCGGCGATAGCTTCGCCAACCCCTTTTAAGATGAGAGAGGGCGCCAAGCTCGTCCAAAATGAGCCAATCCCGTATAGAATGAGGTGCGCCTCTTGTAAAGAGACGATCACTTGGGGGTTTGCTGCGTAGGAGATGGGCTCGTTTTGCTTCCCTGCATAGAAGAGGCGCTCGATAGGCGCTTTTAAAGGGGTGGCATCGCTTTTATCGACAAGGCGGGTCGATCCCGGGTGGGAGATGGCGCTTTGCCCGATGAGGCGCGTTCCGTCTTTCAAAGAGACGCCGATGCGCGGCGTCTCCTGCTCGAGGAGGGCTGGAAAGACGCGGGGGCGCTTTTGGCTGATAGCTGTGATCTTTGCAAATAGGGCGATGGCCTGCTCTAAGCTGCTCGCCTCAAGGTAGAGCCCTGTCAAAAAAAAGTTGCCGATGCTCCCATTTCGCAAGTCAAAATGAAAAACGCTCTGCCTCAATTGTTCGAATTTTAAGAGGGCTGGCGCCATCATAGCGCGCATCTCATGCGGCAGAGCTTGGATGAGGGGGTGGGTCTCTCGCAAGATCTCCAGCCATTCAGATAGGGCCTCTTGCCCGTTTTCAGAGCTTAGGCGCAGCTCCAAAAGATGGCGCATCAATTGATGGCTCTCGGGCATCAGCCGGATGAGCGTCGAGCGAATATCGCCGATGCTCGGCCCTCCACAAGCTTTTAAGATTTCGCGGCTGCTCCCTCCGTCATCAGAAATCGGCACGATGTAGTCGGCGTGAGAAAAGCGTCCTTCTACATCTTTGACAAAGAGGTTGAAGGCCGTCCCACCTTTGAAAATGGCCAGCTTTTGCTGGGATTGGGCTGGGGTCCCATTTAAAGTGAAAGAGGGGTAAGAGGGAATCGTCGATCTCCTTTAAATCATCTCTGAAGGGCAAATTTTCTGAATTCGCTGCCATGTCAGCTTGGCATAATAGCAAATAAATTGGGCCGCTTTTAAAGTTGCAAATACCATAAATACCGGCAGCGCAATCAGATGGTGAATGGTCGAAAGGATAGCTCTCTTCCAGCGCTGGTTTTCAAAATTGCGGTCAATTTGCACCACCCACACCTCTTTTTGGCTGCAAAAGATCTTATTGTGCGCATTCACAGGGTGATGCGCCTCTTGGGTAAAGATTTTAAAGAGGTGCCACCCTTCAGCCCAATAGGCGCCCACTTCCGAGACGGGGTCATTATGCTGGCAATAGATGAATACTTGCCGCTCGCGGTCCTTTATTTTCTCTAAGTAGCTTTTCATCGATTTCTTCATCAAGGCAGGGGGGTTGTAGCTGAAGACCCTCCCCACTAAATCGGGCCATTTCACTTCGGTTAGAAGGGATAGGGCACCTCCCAAGCTCATGCCATAGACATCGGCGGGCACTTTCGTCTTTTCGAGTGCTCGAGACAGCCATTTTTCTAATTTCTGGCTTCCCATTTCAATAAGCCCCTCTCCCACCGACTTGCCAGGGGTGAAGTCCGCCAGATAGGTAAACAGCGCTCCCTTTGCTCCCGGATAGGTGGTTCCCATATAGAGGAGGATAGGGCTTGCGCCTATTTCCAAATCATTGGGCATCAGCCCATAGGCGGTGTAAGGGGCTCCAAGAGATGCGGGGGTCAACTGCAATGTCTGAATGGTATATTCCACTGGCAGCCATTTGCCATCGATGCACTGTGGCAGCAAAATCGTCTCTAAATCCTGAGGGTGAGAGTAACTATAAAGAGAGAGGGCGTGGCCTAAGAAAATTTTAAAGAGCTTCTCTTGATCGCCTTGCAAGAGATCGGCCATATCGATCATGCGCAAGAATAGACATTTCAGCTCCTCTCTCATATCGTTTAAGAGCGTATCATCTTGCTGAATAAAAAGAGCATAGAGAAGCGGCTTTTCTAAAAGATGGGGCATCTGCTTTTCATCGGTAAAAAGGTAGTGCAGCATCTTTTGGACGATCGTCGCCCCTTCGCCATTTTCAAAGCAAAGGTTGAGCGAGGCGCCTTTGCAGTGCACCTCTTCTTGCAAAAAGGAAAAAGAATTTTGTAGGTTTTTAACCTTTAATGGCTTAAAAGGAGAAATCTCAGCTTTGATCAGGGCATGTTTGATGAGGTACTTCTCTAAAGAATTAGGCAGATCGGGATGAAGGGAGCGGAGCTCTTCTTTAAAATATTTCTTAGCAAATTTGCGGATGCGATTTGTTTCGATTAAGCGCCAGGGCCATTGCCAAAAAGAGCATTGCGCGCCCCGCTTTGTATCGACAATGGTGTCTTCACTGCTGAAGAGGGCGGCTTTAAAAGCATGATGCTCGCCAAAGTCATCGATGATCAAAGGCTTAAGTGAGCCATGCATGAAGAACTCCTGATTGATGTTAGACCAAAGCTTTACGCCATGGGACCTTGACTCCAGACTCAAACTCTTAGTCAATCTGCAATGACAGACATTTGAATGAAATCTAATTGTTTTAGCTTCAAAGCATTCTGTTTCATTTTGCCTGGTATTTTAACTTTGCGTCTAGTCTTATAAATCAAAAGTTTTATACCCTAAAGGTTTTGATTTAAAGGACTAGGTGCCTGAGATGAGGACCGCTTTGAGTTCATTTGTTTCTAGTGCCCGACCACATTTGTTTTTACGTGTCAAACGAGCGTGAAAGCTCTTTAGAATCGATCGATTACCTGTCCCCCCATATTGGAAGGGACAGGTAATCGTCGATTCTAGAGGCTTTGACGCCGTTTAACATGCGCAACAACATCTGTGGTCGGGCACTAGCAGCTTGCGTATTTAAAGAGGCGAGGCGTTCCTACCCTATTTAACTAGAGAGGCTGTTTTTGAAAAGAAGAATGAGCAGAATTTCTTCTCAAAATAAAAATGAGCCTCTCTTGTAACGGTAATTTTTGATTGATATATTGAGAATATTGTATATTTCTAAAGGATATCATTCAATAATTTTTCTTGTTTTTTAACTATTAGATCTATACAATAAACATCTAAAGTTAATAAAATCTGTTTTTCTATAAGGAAGCGCATGACTCCAACCCTGACATTAAAAGAAAATCACTTCATAGAGACGGTCTGTCGCCACATCGACCGATGCCTGGAGATCAAGAAAAGCCCTCTCTATCACGTATTCGATAAAGAGACGGCCCAGCAGCGCGCCGCTTCTGAAAAGGCAAAGGACGTGGCACCGTTTAAGCCTCTTCCGCTCTTTCAAAATTTCGCTACTTTTTTAAAGCGCAAAAAAAAGCAGTCTAATGAAGATTTAGGCCGCTCCTACCGTCACATGTTAGATAATCTAGATAGCCAGTGTTCTGTCTCCGCTATAGCCAACGTGACCTATGTCCAAGAGCTGTTCTTAGAAAAAGTTTTTGATGCCATGATCGAGAGCACCCTCAACAGTAAGCTGCCAATCTTTGAAATTATCGCCCTTAAAAAAGAGGCCAAGCAAGAAGAAAAGACATTGTTGGCCCGGGTGCATGCCTTTGCTGTCGATTGCTTTCGCGCTATCGGCGAAAAAATGAGCTCGCCCATCGCCCGCGAATTCTGCCGTTTTCTCTTATTGAGCAGTGTAGCGACCTTAATCGCGGCTATCAGCTATGTGGCGGGCGCCGCCCTATCGGCCATCACCGTGCCAATTGCTGTCCTTTATCTGCCTGGCGCCGTTTTACAAATAGCTGCTTTGCTTGGCGAAGGGAAATTTGCCCTCCCCATCATCTTTGGCGTGGCGGCGGGGCTTTCTAAAGATGCGCTTTTTTCCAAAGCGTTAGGTGTGGTTTCAATGCTTGTGTCCCCCCTACATCCCCATGCACCTGCCCTTGCATATATCAATTCCTCTATCCTAGTGCCTGCTTTCCGTATTGCCGACAACAGCCTCCTCTTGCAATATAAGAGGGGGCTAGAGCGCTCCGAAGCGGCTAAAATTGCCCGCCACATCGAACAAGTGCGCCGCCGCTGGATCGATCTCGCCTCCAAAAAGGCCTATCATCCGAACAGGTGTGTCACTATATTGGCCTCAGGCCAGCTGGCGCCATTTCAGCGCCCAATGCTTCATCGACTCAATCCTTTTTCTAGCGCAGTCAATTAAACATTTGAACGCTGCGCAAATGGCAAAAGGCATGAAGCCTTGGGCTTTTGGCCCATGGCTTCATGCCTTTTGTCTATCCCGTTCAGGGATTCCAAAGGGCCTTGGCTCCTTTGGTGGGGAAGAGGTTTGGAGGAGGGGCAAAGCCTCTCCTCCATCAATTACTCGGGAATGACCAGCTCAGAGCCGACAGCGATTCGATTTTTATCTTTGATGCGCTCTTGGTTGGCTGTGTAGATATCAAACCAGCGTTTGCTCGTGCCGTAGTAGATTTTAGAGATGCCAGTCAGCGTTTCCCCTTTGGCAACTTTGTGGGTGCGGGAGGGGTGTTCTTGTTCTTTGACTTCTCTAGCTGCAAGAGCAGGTTCGCTGAGGGGTTTGACCGCTTGAATGGGAGCTTTAAACCGATTGGGAGAAAGCGCCTGCTCATTGCGGGCTATGGCCATTTCGCTTTCTAAGCGCAGGTTCTTTTTAATCAGGGCATCGAGCTGCTTTTGCAGGGCCACTTGCTTTTCTTTGAGGTTCCTTTCAGCCTGGTCTTTTAGCTCGATTTGATGCGCCAGCTGTTGCTTTGTATTTTCGAGGTTGAGACGCGCGCGCATCTCCTCTTCATACTTGCGCTGGGCGTCTTCAGCGGCGGCGAGCTTTTGCAAGGAGCCATTTTTCTCCTCTTCTAAGAAGAAGTGGGCCGCTTTTAAATCTTGCACCTCTCCGGCCAAATGGGCAATCTGCTGATCTTTATGCTGCAGCTCTTTTTGTAGCTGCTCCATTCTGTGCTCGTCTTCCGACTGCTTAGCTGCCAAGTCATCCATTTCCAGCGTCTTATTTGTCAGCCGCTGGCACTCTTTGAGCAGCACATCTTTTTCTTCTAGCGCCAGATGGAGCTGCTCTTCCACGTCTTTTTGCAAAGAGGCTTGCTCTTTTTTGGACTCGAGCAGTTTATTGACCTCGCCTTTTAGGCGGCTTGGCTCTTCAGGTTTGACGTGCAGCATGTGGCTGAGCGCTGTGAGCACGCCAAGTCTCTCTGTCTGTTGGGCAAGAGCTATCTCTTTTTGATTGAGAGCTTGATGCAGTTGGCCATTTTGTTTTTGCAGCGCCTTGATCTCTTGCTGATTTTCTTTTAAGGTGCGCCTTACGTGCGATTTAGACTCTTCCCTTTCTAGCTGGGCGATGCGCTGCTCTTCTTTGGCGATGATTTGATCTTTGGTTTCGATCAGTTCATTTTTGCCATCGAGCTCTTGCCTTAAAACTTCCACTTCCTCTTGCAGGTGGGCGAGCAAGGAGATGACTTTATCATGCTCCTCTTCCACTTTCTTTAAAGAGGCGAGCTCCTCTTGCAGCCGATCCACTTCATTCTCTGTTTGCTGGAGGGATAGCTCTCTTTCCAAGCTTTGCAGCGACTGCTGCAGCTGGGAGATCTTTTCATTTTTCAGCTCGATCTCTAGGAGGAAATCGTCGGGAGAGAAGCTTTCCGGTTCGGCCTCTTGACTTTGATTGGCCATCTCTAGCTGCTGCATTTCATCGCGCAGCTTGGCAATCATCTCTTTTTGCTCGGCATTTTGGTTGAGCAGCTCAAAGACGAGAGCATCGCTCTCTAAAGAATCTGGCGCTGAGACTATTTCTGAAGCCGAATCTGCCATGCTTTCTTGCACAAAGGCATCTTCTCTTTCTAAGGCATCTCCTGGCGTTTCCTTTCCTTGATAGCAGATGGCTAAAAAGGTGAGGAAGGAGGCCGCTGCCAAAGCTGCGGCATAAGCTAGGGGGCGATTTTTCTGGCCGAAGGGGGTTGGGAGGGCGTCGATTGCGGCTTGAGCCTTTGGCATCTCTTCGATAATCGAATCAGCCGATTCAGGGCTGATGTCGGGCAAAGGCTGAGGGGAGAAATAGGCTAAAAAGGCGCGATGGCCTAGCTTGCGCTCTTTTACTTCCACTAAAGAGCCCAGCTGGCTGAGCGTCTCTTGCCCTTCTTTAAAGAAGTGGGGCTGTAATTTTTTAGCGCCGTAGATGCCATAGGGGAGGATTAAAAGTTCAGCCGATTTTGGCAAAGAAATTTCGGCAAAGGAAACTTCTGGCTGCATCGCAGCGGCGATGGCATTGGAGAGGTCGCGCGTGCGTTCGCTGGCATCGAGGTGCAGGGACAGGCCTGCATTGAGGGGGTCTTGATAGGCAATGGAGAGCTTGCCTTGGTCGAGGTAGTAAAGGCGCAAGTCTCCGACAGCGTAAACAATCCAATGTTCTTTGTCCCCTTCGGCGGCGCTTTCATTTTTAGGGGAGAGGACCAAGACTGAGACGGTGATGGCATCTTTGGTCAGCCGCTCTTGGCAAAGCTGCGCGGCAAAGTCAAATGCCTCTTGCACGATCTCTTGGCTGAGCCCCTCTTCAGAAAACCCTTCCAAATATTGAGAGACAGCCTCTTTGACAGCGACGCATGCTTGGTCTAGGCGATCATCTTTAAAGGAAGCAGCTAGGGGCGAGATGGCGTCTGTAAATACCACCCAGGCAGAAGGATCGCCGCCAAGCGTTAGTTCAGAAGAATGATCCAATTCATAATCAGAGAAAAATTTCCCTTGTAATTTCATAAAGATAGGCCCCATTAAAACCAGTCGAGGGATATACCTCGCTATCATTTAAACCTCACTTGCCCTTTGCATGCTTAAAGCATAATGCAGGTGACAGGTAAGATTTTAACGCATTATAAAAATGACGACAAAAAATAAAAGATCTATTTTTTCAGGTTAATTCTTTTTAGCCTAGAACTTTCGGCAAGAAGGAGCTAAAAGCTTTTAATTTTAATCCATCCATTGCCTTGAACAGTTAAAAAGCGAAAGTTTTTCGCCCATTTTACACCTGAAAGCTTGAATCAATCTGTACTTAAGCCTAGGGTTAAAACCTGTTTGATCTTGAAAAGCTCACCTTAGCAAATGAGCCGAGTTATTTCCTAGCGTCTTTTATTGCCGCCTTGATTTTAAAAAGAGAACGAGCTCTATTTAAGAGGCATATTTCTTTCCCACTAAGTAGCCAAAGGCAATCCCTGAAAGGTGCGCTGTGTTAGCAATCGGCCCTTCAATAGAGATAGAGCTGACTAAAGGCAGGAGGAAGAAGACAGCCTCGATGAGGACGGATAGAGCCAAGAAGGAGAGGACGAGAAAGCGATTTTGCCGGTCAAATTGGTAAGCCTCCCAAGGAGCTGTCTGTTGCCGAGCCATGACAAAGCCAACCAGGGCTAGAGCAATGCCTGAAAAGCCGACAAATTTAAAGCCGCTCATCAAGTATTGCGCGACATTCGTGAGGAGGGCGCTGCTCATGAGAAAGAGGAGATAATGCAGGGGCGATATTCGTTTTTCGATTTGCCTCCCAATGGCGAGCAGCCACGTCATGTTAAATAGCAGGTGCAATAAATTAGCATGAAGCAATGCAGGGGTAAACAGGCGCCAAATTTCTCCGGAGCGGATCTTTTCAAACAGGGGGGCTGCCGCTGCCGAATCTGGATTTAGGGCAAAGGTCTCTATCATCCCTTGCCAGTGGGGCGTCGTATGCAAAAGGTAGGCCGCCCTTTGCTTCAATTGCTCTCTCGGCAGCTTTGGCAGTTGGTCGATTTGTTCAAAGACGGATGGGTAGTCAAAGAGGAGCTCTTTTTCGATAGGGGAAAAGAAGGAGGGCTTTGGCTGCTGCTGATCGATAAAAAAGAGGGCGCAGCAAAGGAAAAGGAGGATGTATGAAATGGGGTAGGCGTGCTTCATGCCAACAGCCCCTTGCAACGGAAGCACATTTGGTAGTGTGCCTTGTAGCGAGCCTTGCAACCGATTGCCTAGCGGTTCCTCTTTGGCATAATCTTTAAACTGCTCCACGCACTCTTTGGCCGCCTCTAGATTCTCTTCATCGACAATCCAAAATTCAAAGGCATAGGTCCCATAAAGCTCGCTGCCCCAGTCGCGATTGAGAGCTACCTCCAGGCGATGAGCGATCTTTTTCTCATCGAGCAGAGCTTTAAGGGAGTTGGCTTTTTGCTGTTGAAAGAGGGTGGCGATCAAGCGCATGAGTGTATTTTTTGTATGAGTTCAGTGGTGGATAGGCCGGGTATTTTATCGACGATCTCGATGCGTCCGCCATAGGAGAGGACGGTTTTAGCTTCGATGCAGTCAGCGCCCCAGTCGCTGCCGTTGACATGGACATCAGGTCGGATCCGGCTTAAAAGCTCTCTAGGGTCTGTTTCATCAAACCAGGTGACAAAGTCGACAAAAAAGAGGGCCGCCATCATCTCCAGACGATAGGGAAGGGAGACAATAGGCCTATTCAAGCTTTTATAGCACTGAATCGAGCGGTCGGTGTTGAGAGCGACGATCAGCAAGTCGGCTGCTTTAGATGCCTCATAGAGAATATGCAGATGCCCCGCATGCAGCAGGTCAAATGAGCCGTTGATGGTGGCGATCGAGCGCTGTTGCCCTCGTATCGCCTTGATCTGGTCCTCTAAGCGCTCGGGAGCGATGATCTTGCTGCCGAGAGCCTCTTTTAAAGAAGGGTATTTTTTATGCATTTCGGAAGACAATGTCATAGACCTGATCGTAAGTTTCCACAAAATGCACCTCTAGCCCTTGTTTGATGCAGGCATGAAGCAGGTCATAGTCGCGCTGGTTGTCTTTGGGCATCAGCACAGTCTCTAATCCGGCGCGCTTGGCCGCGATCAATTTCTCTTTGATTCCGCCGACAGCCAGAACTTTGCCGGTCAAAGTCAGCTCGCCGGTCATCCCCAAATTATCGGGAATGGGCTGATCTTTGAGCAGCGAAAGCAAAGCTGTGACGATGGTGATGCCGGCGCTCGGCCCATCTTTGGGCGTGGCCCCTTCTGGAAAGTGGATGTGCACTTGCGATTTTGTAAAAAAGGCCAGGTCCGGCTCATAGCGCTTTAAAGCCCCGTTGAGGTAGCTCCAGGCAATTTCTGACGATTCTTTCATCACTTGCCCAGCGCTTCCTGTCAGCTTCATCTCCGTCTTTTCACTGTCGACTTTGATGGCTTCGATATAGAGGGTGGCTCCTCCCATCGCTGTCCAAGCAAGCCCCATGGCAACGCCAGCCGGAGTCTGATCGTAAAAGCGATCGGAATTGAAAGACGGTTTGCCTAAGTACTCTGCAAGGTTGGCCTGGCTGATGGAGTAGCTGATGCTTTTGCCCCCTTTCTTCAGCTTTTGCTGCTCGCGCACAATCTTAGTGGCCACTTTGCGCATGATCTTTTTAATTTGATTTTCCAGCGAGCGGACCCCAGCTTCTCTGGCATAGCCATCGATGATGGCGCGAAGAGCCTCTTTTGTGAAGCGCACTTGGTTTGTCTTCAGCCCAAAGCTTTTGCGGTGCTTGGGAATCAAGTATTTTTGCGTGATCTCCAGCTTCTCTTCTAAGATATATCCGGAAAGCCTTAAGATATCCATCCGGTCTTTCAGCGGCTCGGGGATGGTGTCGAGCAAGTTGGCCGTGATGATGAATAGCACATTGGATAGGTCCGTGCGCACATCGAGGTAGTGGTCGAGGAAGCTGTTATTTTGTTCGGGGTCTAGCACCTCTAACAGGGCCGAGGCTGGATCGCCATGGTAGCTTGAACCCATTTTATCCACTTCATCGAGCATGATGACCGGGTTCATCGTCTGGCTAATTTTCAGCGCCTGCACCAGTTTTCCAGGCATGGCCCCGATGTAGGTTCGGCGGTGTCCTTTGATCTCGGCCTCATCGCGCATCCCCCCGACAGAAAAACGGTAGAATTTGCGCCCCAGCGCTCGGGCAATGCTCTTGCCGATGCTCGTCTTGCCCACTCCTGGAGGGCCAACCAGGCAGATGATGCCCCCTTTGACCCCTCCGGTGAGAGCCCCCACGCCAATGAATTCCAAGATCCGCTCTTTGATATCTTCCAAGCCATAGTGGTCTTGGTTTAAGATTTTTTCGGCTTTGCTCAAGTCTAAAGAGTCTTCGCTTTGGATGCCCCATGGGACGATGGTCAGCCAGTCGAGGTAGCTGCGGCAGACGGCATATTCGGCCGATTGCACTTCGAGCACGCTGAGCTTTTCCAGCTCTTCTGAGATGACATGCATGACGTCATCGGGCACTTTGCGCTCTTTGAGCCTGGCCTCGAACTTTTCGCGGTCACACGTCTTATCATCTTTTTCTAAGCCCAACTCCTTTTTGATGGTCTTGAGCTGCTCTTTTAAGAAGAACTCTTTTTGGCTTTTGTTGATGGTTGCTTCAATCTTTTGGTTGATGCTGTTTTGCAACCGGCTCAAGTCGAGCTCTTTGCGCAGCAAAATGAGAGAGCGGTCAATCCGATCTTGGATATGGAAGGCCTCTAAGACATGCTGCAGCTCCTCACGAGATGCTGTGGTCAAGGCGACAGCGAAGTCGGCCAGCTTGCCAGGTTCGGTGAAGTCAGAGTGGCCGAGGAAGATTTGCAGCTCCTCTTTGAAGAGGGGGTTGAGCTTTAAAAGCTCTTTGATGGTGGCGATGATGCTAATTGCATAGGCTTTTAGCTCTTTTGTCAGGGCTACTTTATCTTCATGATAGGTGACTTTGGCCATCAAATACTGGTTTTTTTTCTGCGCCTTCACTTTAAAGCGCTTTTCCATATTTAAGATGACCTGCGCGCCCCCTTGCTCTAGGGGGATGATCCTTAAAATGCGCGCCAAGACGCCAACTTCATTCAGATCGCTAAATCCCACCTCATAGATATTGGCCTCTTCAGAGCGGGTCAGGAGCAGTCCGACATATTTATGATGCGATTTGGCAATGAGTTTGAGCACTTCATAAAATGGGCCTGGCTCGATCACAATCGGCGCTGCCATGCCGGGGAAAAAGGGGCGGCGCAGAAGGGGGAAAATATAGAGGTCTTTTGGCACAGGGGCTGCTTTTTTGGGCGCTTCTTCGTCTTGTTCTAAGGATGAAAGAATCGCATTTTCCAAATCCGCATCTAAAGAGCTTTCTTCATGATCGTCTTTCAAGGGGTACCTCTTATGTCTATCGCGTTCTTTCAGATGTTGCAGGCAGTACGAGTTTGCGCAAGGTCAAACCTATAATATGGAATGTAAAACGGGCAAAAAAGCACTCTGGGTTCATTTAGAGGCTTTAAGCGCTGTTTGACTTTCGTCAATAGATGTTTAACCAGAGCACGACTGGATGGGTATTCCAGATCAAAAAATAGCAGCCATTTGACCGATCACCTCCTCGGTCAATAACGCTGAACTTTTCATCTTAAAAGAGAGCAAAGATTAGTAGCAAGCCTTTTACAGGAGAGGGAAAAGGAACTTTTCAAAGCAGCCATTTTTAAATCATCAGGCGATAGGTAAGGGAGGGAATAGCGAATTTGCTGCGAGCTGCATTTTTTTGCTGAAACGCCCTATTGAATAAAAGAGTTGTCAGAGTATTATTAAAAGCACTTTATCTTCTTAAAGGCTTTAGAGAAATATAAAGCCTTAGTATTAAAATCTATAGGCGATTATAAGCCGCTATCAGAAATAGCAAAGGAAGCCCCCCCCATGTATACCCTAGAAAATATCGTGCGGCATGTTGTGCTCGATGAGCCTTACAGCAGCCTGCCTGCCCCTTCCATCGATGATATTAGAGACTCTCGGGGCTACAACCTTTTATTGAATGCCTCGACCCCGGAAATTGTAGCCAAAGTGAGAATGTATGCCCAACAACGCATTCCCTCTCTCTTAGAAGTCACTCGGGAAAATGCCACCCAGTATCTGGCTGCAGCTAAAATGGTCGATCTTGAAGACGCTACCTCGCAGTTTGAAGAGGCCACTTATAAAATTCGCTCTCTATGCATCTTAAATAGCCTAAAAATTAATTTGATGAATGCCTTTTCCACGCCGCCCCTCTATCCGCAAGCGAGCATAGAGCATAGGCATGGAATCGGTGCTTGGCTGCTCACCGAATTAGATCATGCACATGAAACGGTTCTCAAAGCACCCTCTTTGGAAATGCGCACTCTGATGATGAGGCATATCTACCAATACGCAGAAAGAGAAGCGCGCTTGATCCCCAAAATGGTCAAGCTCATTGAAAAAATCGTCTCTAAAAGGTACCTAGCTGCAATCAATAGCGCCAAGCATCAACCTGAGAAGACGCTGACCATTTACCAAGGGCCTGCCGGATCGGGGAAAAAGGATGCCCTGAAAAAAAGGGCCGCTCAGACAGGCCTCAAGCTTTCACATCTTGTGCAAAGCACAGAATGCATTAAGCTCGATATTCAAAAGAAGACTGCCGGGCTCTATGGGGGTCAAGATGTGCATTTGCTCAGCTTTTCCCTCTTCAAGTTATTTGTCGAAGCGATGAAAGAGTACAATGGCCAGCTTTCCAGCATCCAAGAAGGGTGTTTCTTTGGCGCCGATCCGCTTCGCGAGTTATTGGGCGCTGGATTAAAGGCCGAGATCTACGACTTTGACGGCGACTTTAAGGCGCTCTCTTTGCGCTTGTTGGCTCAATATAAAAACCAGAAGGGCTCCAAGCTCTCCTTTGACACGATTCTCGATCTTTTTAAGAGCTGCCGCAAGAAAAGGCCTGAGCTGCTCGATCTTGTCGCTTCCAGGCCAGAGGATCGCTATCACCTCTCTTATGTGACCTCAAAGGGCCAGGTTTTAGAAGATAAAGACCCCCGCTCAGTGGCCAGCCAGCCAGAACAGATTGAGCGCGAGATTGCTGAAGCTAAGGGCGCTCTGATCGAAGAGGCGCACCTCTGCATTTTTGGCGCAGCTCTTGCCGACTTTGTCGGGCTCACCATTGAAGAGGCCTTTAAGAGGATTGAATAGGGAATATAGAGGAAAAAAAAAGCGACTCTAGAGGGCCGCTTTTACATTTCAGCGCACCTTCTTGGGCGGAAGGAGCTTTGGCGGATAGCTTGCCAAAGAGAGCCAAGGACGCGCATTTGGCAGGGGAGAGGGGTGACTTTTTTCTAAAGAGCTTTTGGCGAGGGCAGCATGTCTCATGCCGGCTCGCAGCCGGCTAACCGCTTGCTGCACTTTTTGCAATTTTTCCACATGCTCTTTTGTGATGGCCTCTAAGGGGGCTTCAGCAATCTCTTTTAGCTCTTTGCGGGAGCAGTCGATTTTCAAAGCAATCTCTGGATCGGTTCGATGCAGCCAGCGCACCGTCTGTAAAAGGTGCTGAGAGAGGAACTTGGCTTTTTGCTGAGTCTTTTCCTGATTTGGCTCTGGTTGAAACAGTGATGGGCGGCGCGGCAGTCGATCAGCGATTTCTTGCAGGCGCTCGATCTGTTTTTTTTCCATTTCTAAATTTAATTGCCTTTCTACTTCTGAATAATTGATTCGCCTCATTTTTCCCTCGCCATCCAATTATTAGTTATAGTATTTATTTTAAGATTGAAATTAATTTATAGCTACTGGTTTTTTAAAAAAAGGAGGTCGTCGATTTCCTATCCCCTAAGTGCTATTTTCTTCTTGCTATTTTCAAAAAATTGGTATATATCTAGATTAAGTGCTCCTGCAGCTTTGCCGCTTGCCTATTTGGACTCCGCTCATTCCCTTTCTCCTATCATAAGATGGATCATTGATCATCGTTTCTTTAGCGCTTAAGAATTGAAACCTCAGCTGTTTTCTCTGAAACTTGCAAAAGGCCAGAAAAAGCCGCTTGGGCTTTAAGCTAGCTCTCCCTCAAGTGTTGTTAGAGCCGGCTCTACCTATTATTTAAATAGATATATATTTTAGCGTCTGGAGTATCTCATGGAATCTCTTCGGGTTCATGTTGCCATCATCGGTTCCGGCCCTGCCGGCCAAAAAGCAGCAATCCAAGCCTCAAAGCTCGGCTTTAAAGTTGTCGTCATTGAAAAAGATCCTTATCCAGGCGGAGCTTGCCTCTATTCCGGAACGATCCCCTCGAAAACATTTCGAGAAGCTGTCGTCGATTTGACGCGCTTTCACGAGACCTGCTTTTATCCTACGGAATATAAAATGAATGAAGTGACGATGGACGACCTCAACCGGCGGCTACAATTTGTCACTGAAGAAGAAGCGACCATGCTCATTCGCCAGTTT
>JARBTN010000097.1 GCA_029240195.1 Chlamydiales bacterium | reverse complement strand
TTGCAAAGGGGCCTTGGCTCCTTTGCCAGAGAGGGGTGCAAGGGGAGAGGCAGCGCCTTTCCCCTTTATTTCCGCTCAAATTGTGGGTAATAGGATGGGCCATGCCCCTTTAGGCCTTTATTATTTTCCTTATTTCCTTTCCCTAAAAAAAACTTGAGGATAAAAAAAGGTTGTATGGGGCGCGGCCTTTAGGGTAAAGGATTGCTTTTTATCCTTGCTCTGTTAAAGTTTCTTTTTTATTTTCCGAAAAAAGAGTGGTATCGGTGAGAATAGTTAGATTTTTTTTGATCGCATTACTCTTTATAAAAAAGGGATTCCATGGCAGACAATTCTTTTGAAGCAAAAAAGCTTCCAGACGACGTCAAACAACAGTTGGCTTTAATTGCCAACACCATCCGCGTTCTCTCCATTGAGGGCGTGCAAAAAGCCAACTCCGGCCACCCAGGGCTTCCCATGGGCTGCGCTGAGATCGGCGCCTATCTCTATGGCCATTTGCTCAAGCATTGCCCAAAGAAGCCCAAGTGGATGAACCGCGACCGCTTTATCTTATCGGCAGGTCACGGGTCGATGTGGCTCTACTCTTGCTTGCATTTAGCTCAGTTTAACCTGCCCTTGGAAGAGCTTAAAAAATTCCGCCAGCTCCACTCCAAGACACCGGGCCATCCTGAGTATTTGGAGACCGAAGGCGTCGAGACGACGACAGGTCCGCTAGGGCAGGGGATTGGCAACGCCGTTGGCCAAGCTTTAGGGATGAAGATTTTAGCGGCGCGCTATAACCGCCCCAATCATGAGTTATTAGACAGCAAAGTGTTTGTCTTAGCTGGCGATGGCTGCATGATGGAAGGGGTGAGTGGAGAGGCGAGCTCTTTTGCCGGCCATTTGGGTTTGGACAATTTAGTGGTCATCTATGATGCTAACAAGATCTCTTTAGATGGGCCGCTCTCTGACAGCCAATCTGAAGATACGCAGATGCGCTATCGCTCTTATGGCTTTGACGTCTTCGATGTCGATGGCCATGACCTCGATCAGCTCCACTCGGTATTCACCCATATCCGCCATCACCAGACGCGTCCTTGCCTCGTCGTCACCCATACGACCATCGGCAAAGGATCGCCTCATAAAGCGGGCACCAACAAAGTGCACGGTTCGCCTCTCGGCCCTGATGAGGTGAAAGCAACTAAAGCCGGTCTTGGCTGGCCTGAAGAGGAGTTTCATGTTCCTCAGCCAGTGCGCTCGTTCTTCGAGCAAAAATTGATCCAAGACGGCAAGCAAGAGCAAGAATGGCAAAAGCGCTTTAATGAGTGGGCAAAAGCTTATCCTAAAGAGCATGAAGAGATGCAAAAGGCACTCAAAAAAGAGCTGCCGAGCGATTTTGAAGAAAAAGTCAGAGCTTTTGCGATTGCCAGCCCAATTGGTGGCCGCAGTGCATCCTATGCCCTGTTAGACCTCCTCTCCAAAGAGCTAGGCTACCTCTATGGCGGGTCTGCTGACCTTTCCTGCTCTGATATGACGATGATGAAGGATTTTCCTGTCATCCAAAAAGGGCAGTTTCTTGGGCGCAATCTGAAATATGGCGTGCGCGAGTTTGGCATGGCGGCAATTGCCATCGGGCTTCACCAGACCGATCAGATTATTCCCTATATCGGCACATTCTTGACCTTTTCCGATTACATGAGAAATGCGGTGCGCTTAGCGGCAATCATGCGTTTACAGGTGATCTACCAGTTCACGCATGACTCAATCTTCCTAGGGGAAGATGGGCCGACGCACCAACCGGTTGAGCACTATGCAGCGCTGCGCACGATTCCCCATCTGCAGGTGATTCGTCCGGCCGATGCCAATGAGGTGAAGATGGCTTGGCTGGCAGCGCTCAAATATCAAGGCCCAACTGCTTTGATCTTATCGCGTCAGAACTTGCCTAATTTAGAGACGACCGATGTTTCTTTTGCCGAAGGGATGGGACGCGGCGCCTACATCGTCCGTAAGGAAAAGGGCAAGCCGGACTATACACTTTTGGCTACGGGCTCTGAGGTTTCTTTGGCGATCAATGTCGCTCAAAGCTTGGAGAAAATGGGCAAATCAGTCAGGGTCATCTCGATGCCTTGCTTCGAGTTGTTTGAAAGCCAGCCTGAGAGCTATAAAAAAGAAATTCTCGGCGGCGATTTGGGTGTGCGCGTGAGCATAGAAGCCGGCGTGGAGTTTGGCTGGCATAAGTACATCGGCTCGGATGGAATTGCAATCGCCATGGAAGGGTTTGGAGCTTCGGCGCCGGCCAGCGATTTGGCAAAGCAATTTGGCTTTACCGTCGAGGCGATATTAGAGCGCATTCTCTAAGACGCTTGCAGCCTTAAATAAGCCCTGGAGCTATAAGCATGCGTCGATCGACGTGTGACTTATAGCTCCAGGGTTTTTTTTACTTAAAAATATTTAGAAGGGGAGCCTAGGGCATATGGATTATTGGAACTTGATGCCGACTGAAATTCAGCTGCATACCCTCTCTCACCTCGAGATTCCCGATCTCTTGTCATGCCGCGCTCTATCCCGCTCTTGGAAGGTTATAGTGGAAGATTCCTTCTTGTGGGAAAAGATACGCCAGAAGTTGCCATTCAACGCCCATATCCAATCATTTTCCGACTACATTCATTTAGAAGAAAATTCCTATGCCTTGAAGCGCCAAAGGGCATTTTATCCTCAGGCATCCATTGAATATGCCTCATTTATCACTCCCTTGGTTTGCAATGAAAAATTATTTGTCGCAGGCTTAGGGGGCCGTGTCGAAGTTTGGGATTTAAAGGCGTTGACAACCAGCTCTCAGCCCTTTGGTGAGCCGATTGTATTGCGGCCTATCGACTTTTCATCCTATTCGCCGATGGTGGCCGATAAACTCTGGCTGCACAGGGATTGCCTCATCATTTGGGCCAAATGGGGAAAGGAAGAGAGCCGCTTCTTACTCCCTTCTGAAGTTTATATATGGAATTTAGCGAGCCGCACTTTAATGAACCACCTCCTATTTTTAGAAGAGGTGCCCATCGATATCTCGACCTCAGAGCATTTCTTGCTGGTAAACTTTAAAAAGCGCTTTGACCTCTATTGCTTGGAAAGCGGCAAGCTGCTGCACAGATTGCCAAAAGATATCGGCCAACTCTTTTTCATCTCTGACTGGGGGCTAATCTCGACAGTAGTGAGTGAGGAGAAGGGGGCCCTTATAGAAATTTGGAGCTTGGAAAATTTTCTGCTTTTAGAGAGTTTTCCTCCCGGCTTCAGGGTGATCTATCTTGAAGGAGATCTGTTGATTTTGGCCGATCAAAGGGACTGCGAACTGATTGTCTGGGACTTGAAAGAGCGGCAGCAAAAAGGAGTGCTTCAGGTGCCAGAATGTATCGATTGCTTTAAAGAGTATGCCATCACCGGCTCTGGCTCTCACCGCTTATTGCATGTTAAAACTAAGCCCTCTAAAAGAAATATCTCCAGCCTAAGCTCGATGATCATCTGGGATCTAAATACGCTGGAGCAAAAATTGGAAATCGGCAGCTTTTTCCAAAGCTTTGAATTCATGGATATGGCCGGCGAGAAGATGATCACGGGCGTCAAAAATGCGCTCCTTTTAAGGGATCTCAACCGCCGGCGGATGCTGTGCCGCATTGAATTACAGCCAGGGGATGATCTGCAAGGCGATGAAAGGCTTTTTTTTCTGGCCGCGACTCAAAATCAGATTGTCACTTTATCCGGAACTTTGTCCGGAGAACAGGGCAGGTGGCAGCGCATGGTTAAAATTTGGAATTTAACAGTCCTAGGAGAGCAAAAAGAAGAGGTGCTGTTTGAAGAAGAGCCTGCTCTTTTAAAAAAAAGCGCCCTTTGAGAGAGGACCCCTCAAAGGGCGCTTTGGCAGGAAGGAAAAGAAAATGCTAGGAACTAGAAATTTCTTTGCGACTCTTCTGTCGCTGCGATGTCATGGCCACCTTCTGTCTGATAGATGGTGCGCACTTGGTTGACATTGGCATCATCATTGACTTCTGTGGCGATGAGGGCGCTTCCTTTTTTTAGAAGGCTCTCATAATTTTGAGCGTAAGGCTCAGCCATGCCCAAACCAACTAGCGCCCCCGCTAAAGAGCCGATTCCTGCACCGGCAGCAGACCCGCTGATGATCGAGGAGAGCGTGGCCATGACTGGGCCGGTGGCAATGAAGGGGCCGATGCCTGGAATGGTCAGAGCGCCGGCTCCGGCTAAGATGCCGAGTGCGCCGCCGATCATGCCGCCGGTGGAAGCGCCGCTGCTGGCCCCTTTGCTTAAGTTTGAAGTGCCATCGTCTTTCACTTTGATGACGCTAATTTGGTTTTCATCAATTCCTGAGTTTTTTAAATGATCGACGATTCCAGGAATTTGATCTGTTTTATCTACCATGCAAAAGACTGTTTTACTCATGATACACCTCGTTTTTAATATGACTAGAATAGGTTCTTTGATTTTTATCGGGGGCTTTAAAATTTTATCCCCTATCCTCTCAGCTTAAAACGATCCTTTATTTTATCCAAGCTTAAATCTTTTATGGTGAGTATTTTTTTGAAAAAGGGCCTCGAGAGATGAAAATGACATTGCTTTGACTTCGCCCTGTAGTTTATGCTGACGAAAAGGCATCCAAGGATTTTCTATGCAGCACCTTTTCATGCAAGCGTTAGCGGGAAAAAATCAAAGCCGACCTCCAGTTTGGCTAATGAGGCAGGCAGGCCGCTATATGCCCGAGTACCAGGCCATTCGCAAAAAAGCCTCTTTTTTAGAAATTTGCCGCAATCCCGAATTGATTGCCGAAGTGACCGAGCTGCCGCTGACTTTGCTCGGCATCGATGCGCTCATTCTCTTCTCCGATATTTTGTTGATCAGCGAGTCTTGGGGGCTCTCATTGGCCTTTGACGACAAAAAGGGGCCCCGGATTTCCGGCTATGTCTCAAAAGAAGAGCCCCTCCGTGAGCTGCCTAAGCCAGATATTGCCTCTGACTTCACCTTTCTAACAAAAGGGATTGAGCTCATTAAAAAAGCGCATGAGACGCCTCTCATTGGCTTTTCAGGAGGCCCTTTTACCATAGCCAGCTACCTGATTGAGGGGGGGACGAGCCGCGACTTCCGCGAGACTAAAAAGCGCCTCTACCAAGACCCGGAGGGCATGCACCGCCTCTTAGATCAAATCACCGATGGCCTCATCGAGCTGCTCTTATTGCAAATCGATGCCGGAGTCGAAGCTGTGCAGGTTTTTGAATCTTGGGCGCATACCTTGAGCACCCCTCACTTTGAAGCCTTTTGCTTGCCTTATCTACAAAAGATTGGCCAAGCGCTGCAAGAAAAAGACGTCTTGCACCTCTTTTTCTGCCGTGGGGCCTCTCTCTTCTACCCTCAAATAGCCGCTTTAAAGCCGACAGGCATCGGCCTCGACTGGCATATCCCCATCGATCAGGTGCGCAAAAATGTCCCCTTGCCCATCGCCTTGCAAGGCAATCTAGACCCTTGCGTCCTCTATGCCCCAAAGGAGGAGATTCAAAGGCAAGTCAAGCTCCTTTTAAAGGCGATGGAGCACGATCCGGCTTTCATCGTCAACCTCGGCCACGGCGTGCTTCCCGATGTACCTGTAGATTCGGTTAAATGCTTTGTTGATACTGTCAAAGGGGATTAAATGGCAGAGTGCGACATCGCCATCCTGGGTGGGGGGATCTCTGGCCTGGCATCGGCTTGGTTTTTAAAGCGGCGCTTTCCCTCTAAAAAGATCCTCATCTTCGAAGCCCAGTCGCGCGCTGGCGGCTGGGTGCATACAGAGCATAAGGAAGGGTTTTACTTTGAAACAGGGCCTAAGAGCTGCCGCAGCAGGCGCTCTGGTTTGGCCACCCTCGAATTGGCTTTGGCTCTCGGCCTGCAAGAAGCGGTGCTGCCGGTCAATAAACGCGCTAAAGAGCGCTACATTTTGTGGGAGGGACGTTTAGAACCGCTGCCGACCAAGCTCAGTGAGTTTTTTAAGTCGCCCCTGACGCGGGAGATGCTCTTGCACCTCTTAAAAGAGCCGTTTTCTCCTCTGCTGACTCAAGAGGACTCATCGATTCGCGAGGTGCTGGAGAAAAAGCTGGGCTCAGCTGCTGTGCAACGGCTGGTCGCCCCTTTTGTGACAGGCATCTTTGCAGGCGATGTCGACCGACTCTCTTTTAAAAGTTGCTTTCCGGAATATGCGGAGCTTTTGCAGAAAAAATCGCTGCTGCGCCTTCTGCTACGCCCCCCAAAAGAGGTGCAGCCTACCCACCCTTGGCTCGCTCAAATGCGCCAATCCCCGCTCTTTTCTTTTCAAAAGGGGATGGGGCAGCTGGCTCAAGCTCTCGCCGAGGACTTAGGAGAGGATCTATTGCTCGGCCATGTGATCGAACAGGTGCAAAAGGAGAGGGATTCTTTTCATCTTCAAACGCCTTTCTCCTCTTTTAAGGCACATCGGCTGATTAGCGCTCTGCCCTCTTTTCAGCTAGCACCCCTTGTCGCCGCTGTTGACCCCCATTTCAGCACTCTTTTAAATGAAATCCCCTTTACCTCATTGGCTCTTGTCCATCTAGGCTATGAAGAGGAGGTGCTCACCAAGCCTGGCTTTGGCTACCTGGTTCCGCCGATGCTCAACTCCAATTTGCTCGGCATCGTCTTCGATTCGAACGTCTTTCCAAGAGGGGGGTGCCAGCTCTCTGTCATGCTTAAGATGCAAGAGTACCCAGAAAGCAAAGATGAGTTTTACCTACAAGAGGCGCTCAAAGCCGTCTTCCAGCACTTAAATATTGCCGCCACCCCCAAAGTCACCCACATCACCAGGGCTAGGCGCGCCATCCCTCAAGATACCATTGGCCACTCGGAACGCTTGAAGG
>JARBTN010000019.1 GCA_029240195.1 Chlamydiales bacterium | reverse complement strand
AAGGAAGCATAAAAAAATCCTTATTTTAAGATGCCCCCCGAGCTTCAATCGCTTTTTATAGGCGGCGCAGCTGCTGCCAAGTTGCAAAAGCGGATAAGACGATGAGCAAGGGATAGATCAATTCGACGGTCGGGATCAGGAATTGGGCGATACCTTGGAATTCTAGCCTAGAGATCAGATAAGTGACAAGGGTTGTCGCAATGAGGGAGCGCTCATAGGAGGGAAACACCTTCTCTTCGACGAGAAAGGAGGCAAAAATCGAGACCAAAGCAATGGCCGTGGTCAGGCAAGCTAAAGCTGTGAGGATGGCTGCCAGGAGAGCGCCCTCTTGCCCTAAGGCATGCTGGGCGATGGCCCCAAGCAAGTACTCTTGTGAGACGCCGTGCAACAAATCACTTTGCAAAGAGCCCAAAGAGGTGAAAGCTACGTAGACACCGCTTAACAGGGCTCCGGCGACAAGGCTTGCTTTAAATAGCTGCTGCAAAAGGGCCGCTTTTGTCGCCTCTGAGCTGGCAGCCGTTAGATTCTTTAGAGCAAATGAGGCGAAGAAGAAAGATGCCAAGAGATCCATGGTCTGGTACCCCTCCCGGATGCCAAGCAAAAATGGCGCAGAAGAGAGCGCTTCTTGTGACAGCAGTTGCGGCGCACTTTCTTTTGGCCAAGCGCTATAGACGATATAAGAAAGAGTTAAGAGAAGAATAGGCGTCAGCACATTGCCAAGGACAGAGAGGATGCGGGTCTCTCGGTAAGAGAGGATAAAGACTAAAGCCGCAGCAATCAGCACGTAGAGCTCGAGCGATAAATTGGGCGCATATACTTTAAACGTCGCATAAGACAATGTGATGCAGCGCGGGGCGCCACCAAAGGGGCCAATCAGCGCCATGAGGAGAAAAAGGATCAGACGACCTGGCACTTTGCCGACTAGGTTAAAAAAGGAGCGGTAGCTGCCGCCGTGGGCAATGACGGCAAACAGGCCCAGGAAGGGAATGCCTACAGCTGTCAAGAGGAAGCCAAAGGTTGCCGAAAGGCTGTGCAGCGCGGCCACTTTGCCGAGGTTCAAAGGGAAGACGACGTTGCCCGCCCCAAAGAACATGGCAAAGAGGGCAAGCCCGGCGGTCAGTGAAGGGGGCATTTTTTTCATGAGAGGCTTCCTTTAATAGATTTCATAAGTGAGCAGGCGGCTGTCGAGCCCGCCGTTGAAGAAGGGAATGCGCCGACTGGGCTTCAATCCGACCGATTTGCCCAAGGGGATGTTGCCGGTAAAGACAAAGGCCTTGGCCGGCTTGGTCAGCTTTTGCTTGAAGAAGTCGCCGAGGTCGCTATAGAGCTCTTGCAGCTGCTTCCCTTCCAAATCTCCGGCGGAAATTCTCTTTCCATATGGAGGATTGCAGATAGCAAAGGTGGCATTGCTTGCCACCACCGACTGAAAAGGGGCTTTGATGAGAGGGATTTTATCGAGCAGCCCCGCGCGGCTTAAATTGTCTTCGGCCAAGAAGATCTGCTCTCTATCGCAGTCGACCCCTTGAATCAGCCCCTTTTCGAGAGGCTTGCGGTGGCTCAAAGCCTCCTCCTTCACCTCTTTCCAAGCACTTTCAGAAAAGCCGGGCATATTTTGAAAGGCAAAGCGAGAGCGGAGCCACTGCGGAGGAGTGTTGGTGGCCATCAGCGCCGCTTCGATGAGGAACGTGCCGCTGCCAGCCAAAGGATCGATCAAGGGCTCTCCTTGATAGTCCCCTTGCCGCAGGAGGGCGGCGGCCAGCGCTTCGTTGAGGGGCGCCTTGCCAAGCCCTTGGCGATAACCGCGGCGGTAGAGGGGCTGACCGCTAGTATCCAAACTCAAAAGCGCTGTCTCCTCTTGCAGATGAAGGGAGAGGCGCACATCGGGGTTGTTTAAATCAATGGAGGGGCGCTCTCCTTTCTTAGCGCGGATGTGGTCGCAGACGCCATCTTTGACTACTTGCGCGGCAAACAGCGTGTTGGAAAAGGCGGGGTGCTTGCCCGTCACATCGACGGCAAAGGTGAGCAGCGGATTGAGATAGTTGAGCCATGAAAATTTTTTCACCGCCTGATAGAGATCCTCTCGATTGGAAAGGGAAAAGGTCGTCAAAGGGACGAGGACGCGGCTGGCGATGCGGCTGAGGTAATTGATGCGGTAGATGGCTGGAAAGAGATCCGCTTCATGGGCAATGGAGACGCGAACGCCTTGCCTTTCCGTCTCGATGGAAAAGCCTAATTCGCGAAGTTCTAAGCTGAGGAGATCTGCCAAGAGGGGCTGGCAGGTGACATATAGGGATTTTTTCATGGCATTCATAAGGGTAGAGGATAAAAAGGGAGGGAAAAGCCCTCCCCAACATAGGATCTTGAATGGCGAAACCTTGCAAGAACCCGCAAAAGGGCTTGCAACTCAGGCTCTCAATTGTGGAAGAATTGAATGACGTCGCCATCTTTGACGACATATTCTTTGCCCTCAAATCTAGCTTTGCCCGCCTCTTTGGCGCCCACTCGGCCCTTGTAGGCGACCATGTCGTCGAAGGCGATCACCTCAGCGCGGATGAATCCCTTTTCGATGTCTGAGTGGATTTTGCCGGCGGCCTGCGGCGCTTTGGTGCCCCGCTCAATGGTCCAAGCTCTCGTCTCAATATCGCCTGTAGTCAAAAAGGTGATCATATCTAGCCGTTTGAAAGCGGCGTGGATGAGGCGGTCGAGCCCGGATTGAGTGAGCCCCATTTCATTTAAAAACTGCCCTTTCTCTTCTTTAGAAAGTTCGGCAATCTCCGCCTCTAATTTAGCGCAAATCGGCAAAACCGGGCAGCCTTCTTTTTGGGCGTACTCTTCGACCATCTCCACCCACTGATTTCTCAGGTGGGGTAAGTCCTCTTCCCCGACGTTGGCCACGTAGACGACCTTTTTATTGGTCAAGAAGGGGTAGTTTTCTAAGATCGCTTTCTCTTCGGGGGAAAGCTCCAAAGAGCGGACGGGCAAGCTTGAGTCGAGGTGGGCTTTGACTTTTTTAAAACACTCGACATCTTGGGCCAGCTCTTTTTTTCCTCTTGCTTGCTTTTCTAATTTTGTTAGAATATTGTCTGCCATCTGTAAATCAGAGAGGATCAATTCAAGATTGATCACTTCAATATCATCGATGGGGTTGACTTCTCCCTTCACATGGATGATGTCTGAATCGGCAAAGCAGCGCACGACATGGGCGATAGTATCGACTTGGCGGATGTGAGCCAAAAACTGGTTGCCCAAGCCCTCCCCTTGTGAGGCGCCGGCCACTAAGCCGGCGATGTCGACAAAGCGCATGAAAGCGTAGATGATATTTTGGCTTTTAGAGAGCTCAGAGAGCACTTGAAGCCTGGAGTCGAGCACGTCGACAATGCCGACATTCGGCTCGATGGTGCAAAAAGGGTAGTTGGAAGACGCCGCCCCTTGGGAGGTTAACGCATTGAATAAAGAGGATTTGCCGACGTTTGGAAGGCCGACGATACCACAGGATAGCCCTGCCATAAAATGTCCTAACTTTTAAAAGTGAACTCTGTTAAAAAAAGCTAAAGCACCCTATCTTACCCACCAGCTTAGAAAATTTCAATACAAACACCGTTTAGCTGACGGAAAAGAGCCGTGCCCGCGCTTTAGATTGCATCCCCCTTCTTTTAAGGATATTCAATGGGAGAAAAAACAGAAAAAGCAACCCCAAAGAAATTGCGCGACGCGCGCAAAAAGGGGCAAGTCGCCAAATCACAAGATTTGCCGGGAGCGTTCACCTTTGCCGCTTCCATCTCCTTTACCCTTTGGATGGCTAGCTTTTTTTTCGAAAAACTCGGCCAGTTTCTCGTCGCCGCCTTAAAAGGCGTCTCCGAGCCAGATCTCGACCGCGTCGTCAGCGGGTTTTTTATGGAAGGGCTCTCTCTCATGCTGGTGACCAGCTTGCCCGTCTTGATTATCGTCTCTTTAGTCGGCGTCCTTTCCACTTTTCTCTCTGTCGGACCGGTCTGGGCGCCGGAGGTCTTCAAGTTTGACATCAAAAAATTCAACCCTGTCGACAATCTCAAAGCTAAATTTAAAATGAAGACGTTGGTGGAGCTAATCAAGCAGCTCCTCAAGATCATCGTCGCCGGCTACATCGTCTATTTGACCGTAAAAGACAGCCTGCCTGTCTTGGTGCAGACGGTGAAGATGCCTATCTTGCCTTGCATGGCCATCTACGCGAAATTTTTGTTGGACGTCGTCTTTCGCGTCGGCCTATTTTTCCTAGCCATCGCCATTTGCGACCTAGCTTATCAAAAGTACACCTTCTCCAAAGAGATGATGATGGAGAAGTTTGAAATCAAGCAAGAATACAAGAATATGGAGGGGGATCCCCAAATCAAAAGCCGCCGCAAGCAGATCGCCCACGAGACGGTCTACTCCGACGGCCCCGCCTCTGCCATGCGCCAGGCAAAAGCTGTCGTCACCAACCCGACCCACTTGGCCATCGCCCTCTCTTACAACAAGGAAGAGGACGCCGCCCCCTTCATCTGCGCACTCGGCGAAGGCATTTTGGCAGAGCGGATCATCGAGCTGGCCAAAAAGATGGAGATCCCTATCTTAAGAAATATTCCCCTCGCCCATGAGCTTTATGACAATGGAGAGCTCTACAACTACATTCCAGAACAGACGTATGAAGCCGTCGCCGAGATCATCCGCTGGCTCAATTCTTTAGAAGAGAATCCAAGCCAAGCCGATTACTCAGAAGACTTAAAATAGCAGGAGCTTTCACATGGGACCCCTTTTTCAACTCCTCGAGGACATCACAGCCCGGCTCGGCGCCGAGAACGAGAATTGGCTAAAAGGCACATCTAGGTCCAGCAATATGGCCTTAAGTTTGTTGATGATTGGCTTGCTAGCAATGCTGCTCATCGAAGTGTCCCCGTCCACCCTCGACTTCCTCATCGGCGTCAACTGGGCCACCTCCCTCTTCCTAATCCTGGGCGCCCTCTACCTTCCAAGCGCCTTCCACCTCTCTACACTTCCCGCCATCCTTTTCATTGCGGCCCTCTGCCGCTTAGGGATGAACCTCGCCATCACCCGGCAAATCCTCCTCCATGCTACGGCTGGAGAATTCGTCTTCCAATTTGGCAAGTTCTTGACCCATGGCAACTTCCTCTGGCAAAGCAATGTCCTCGTCGGCAGCATTGTCTTTTTGGTGATCACCCTCTCGCTATTTATCACTATCGTAGAAGTGGCCAAACGAACAACCAAATGGGCTGAAATAGGCCTATCCACAACCATCCCAAGCAAACAGCTGGAAATCGATGCGGCAATCCGTGCAGGAACCCTCGGCGCCGTGGCAGGCCACGAAAAGCGCCTAGGACTCATGCGCCAAGGTCTCTTTTATCGAGCGCTGACTCGCGCTATGGGCGTTGTCAAAGCTGATGCCATTGCCGCCCTTATGATGACGATGATCAACATCCAGGGCGGGCTATTCATCGGAGTGATGAACTTTGACATGACCGCTGGCGAAGCGGCGCAAGTCTTTGCCCTCCTCACCATCGGGGCAGGGCTTGTCTGGCAGATCCCGGCCCTTATGGCCTCGCTCGCCGCCGGCATCGCCGCCATGCGCGCACCAAATAGCGGGTTTGCCAATCCGGCAGATCAAACCCGAAAAACTTCTCAAGAGAGCTCTTTTGAGCGAAGATCGCATTAGAGCTTGCAAAAAAGGCTTAGATCTCTATGTTAAGGAATATTCCCCTATGAGCTTTACGAAAAGAGAGAATGCAGCACTAGTACTAGAAGACAACCCAATCGACCCGGTCGACAAGATTACAGATCACTCGCAAGACTTAAGGTAGCAGGAGTCCTTACATGAAACGAATCTTATCTATTCTCGATGGGATTACCGCCCGCCTTGGCGGCGAGAATTCTTTGAGAAATATCTCCAAGTCCAGCGATATCGCCCTGGCAGCCTTGATCATCGGCATCATGGCGATGATGGTCATCCCCATGCCGCCGACCATCATCGACTTTTTAATTGCCATCAACTTGACCATCTCTGTCTCCCTTTTGATGGTCGCCCTTTACATTCCAAGCGCCGTCCACCTCTCCATCTTCCCCTCCCTCCTGCTGATCACCACCCTCTATCGGCTAGGGCTGAACATCTGCTCCACCAGGCAGATTCTCCTAAACGCCCACGCTGGGGACATCATCTACCAATTCGGCAACTTCGTCATCGGCGGCAACTACGTGGTGGGGGGAATTATCTTCTTGATCATCACTTTAGTGCAGTTCCTCGTCATCACCAAAGGGGCCGAGCGGGTCGCCGAAGTGGCCGCCAGGTTTACCCTCGATGCCATGCCTGGAAAGCAGATGTCGATCGATGCCGACATGCGCGCCGGTACCATCGATGCCGATCAAGCTCGCGAAAGACGCCTGGCCCTGCAAAAAGAGAGCCAGCTCTATGGAGCTATGGACGGAGCCATGAAATTCGTCAAAGGGGATGCCATTGCCGGGATTGTCATCACGCTGATCAACATCGTCGGCGGCCTAATCATCGGCGTCATGTACCTCAACATGACCGCTGGAGAATCGGCGCAAGTCTTTGCCCTCCTCTCCATCGGTGACGGCCTCGTCTCGCAAATTCCAGCGTTGCTCATCTCCATCACAGCCGGTATTGTCACCACGCGCGTATCGGGCGTCGATACAGTAGAATCTAACCTGGGAAGCGAAATCTCAGGGCAGCTGCTCAAGCAGCCGAAAGCGCTGATGATTGCCGCAAGCGTCATGTTGGGCATGGCGCTCATCCCCGGCATGCCGGCCGGCGTCTTTATGATCGTTTCCTCAGCCTTGGGCCTTTTAGGGTATGTGCTCTGGTCCACTGAAGACGAGCGAAAAGCCTCTGCCGCCCGCGGCAGCGGTGGCGCCACCATCTCCTCTGCAGCAGGCGGCGCATCCACCATCGATACCCCTGTCAAAGGGCATAAGGTGATTGCCGGCGGCGGCATCGACAGCTACCAATTGACATTGCCCGTCGTATTAGAGACCGGAAAGACCCTCAGCGAAGAGATCCAAAAAGCCGATAAAAACCAAGGCTTCATCGACCAGATGATCCCCAAGATGCGCCAGGCGCTCTACGCCGACTTAGGGGTGCGCTTTCCCGGCGTGCACGTGCGCACCGATTCGCCTATCCTGGCCAAAGATGAATATTCCATCTTGCTCAACGAAGTGCCGATCATCAAAGGGAAAGTGTTGGAAGGGTATCTGCTGACCAATGAAACCGAAGAGAATCTCAAGCGCTACAACCTCCCCTACCAGACTTATAAAAATGCGGTCGGGCTGCCCTCCAACTGGGTCGAGGTGCGCTATAAAGAGATTCTCGATAAAGCCTCCATCCGCTATTGGAATCAGCTGGAGGTGATGATCTTGCACCTGTCTCACTTCTTTCGGACCCATGCCGCCGAGTTTGTCGGCATTCAAGAGGTGCGCTCGATGATCGAATTTGTGGAAAAATCGTTCCCGGACCTCGTCAAAGAAGTCACGCGCCTCGTGCCCCTGCAGAAGATGACCGATATCTTCCGTCGCCTCATCCAAGAGCAGGTGTCTGTCAAAGACTTGCGCTCCATCTTAGAATCGCTCAGCGAGTGGGCGCAGACAGAAAAAGATACCGTGCTTTTGACCGAGTACGTCAGGTCCTCCCTCAAGCGCTATATCAGCTATAAGTATTCGCAAGGGCAGTCAGTCTTGTCGGTTTATATCCTTGACCCCGAGATTGAAGATATGGTAAGAGGAGCCATCAAGCAGACATCTGCTGGCTCTTACCTGGCTCTCGACCCCGACTCGGTCCAGCTCATCTTGCAGGCTATCCGATCGACCATCGCTCCGGCGCCTCCCGGCGGCCAGCCTCCTGTCTTGCTGACGGCTATCGACGTCAGGCGCTTTGTGCGCAAGCTCGTCGAGATGGAGTTTCCTGAAGTCTCTGTCGTCTCCTACCAAGAGATCGTGCCTGAGATCCGCATTCAGCCCCTCGGCCGCATTCAGATCTCTTGAGGGATGTAGAGGGTGGAAGTTTTTGGGGAGAGGTGGCTTGCCTCTCCCCAAACCCCTCACCGCCAAAGGGCAAGCCCTTTGGAAACCCTCTTTGTTTAAAGAGAGGCCAGTTTCCATATGCTGAGTAAGTCAGGAAATCGGCCTCTCTTTAAACCAAGAAGAGGCATCAAGGCGGCGCCTCTTAAGCTGCAGCTTAGGTTTTAACCCCTTAAAAAGGAAAAAGAGATGGCGGAAATCAGCGGTGACCTCAACCTGCCCAAAAATCTCACCTTGGAAACGTTCAAAAATGAGGCTTTAGAAAATCTGCAAGAGGCGGCAGTGATGCAAGACGTCGCCCAGGACAATCTGAAGAACGCTCTGGAAGAGTCGGTCAACCCATTTGGCTATCGCCTAGCCCAAAAGAAAAAGCCAGAAGGGGACGAGCTGCGCCGCGTGAAAAAAGCCAATGGCACAGAAGAAAAAGAGGGAATCAGCCGCCTGTTCATCGAAAAGATCAAGCAAAGCGCGCAGAATTTTGAAGAGCGCAACCCCGAGCTCAAAGCCAAAATGCTCCTCTTGCTGCGCGACCAGATCAAGCCTGGCGACACCAAAGAGGAGATCCTCAAAAAAGTATTTTCCTTCTACTCCGACCCGGCCCTCGCCGAAGAGGCCCTCCAATTCTTAGAAGAGACCACACAAGGCTCTTTAAAAGAAGAAGTCAAGCTGGCCCGCGCCGCCCTCAATGAAAAATTCGCCAAAGAAATCAGTGCCGCCCGCAATATCCAACAGCAAGTGCGCGAGTACTCGGAAAAGGGACTCGGCGCTCCGACAGCGCTTCGCGACCTCTACCGCGATATCACCGACAACAAACGGGAAATGCCCAGCCTATTTCAAGAGCTCTCAGGCCGCTTTGCCTATAAAGATTTGCGCAAAGTGATTGCCTTCTTGCTCCATTCCCTTGGCTCAGACCTCAAGTCAAGCGGTCCCTCAATTGAGCCCGCTTTGCTTAGCCGCCTCTTTGAAGAGACTCGGTCTTTGCAGTCCATTCTCGGCGTCTATACCTTCTTCCGCGGCCGCATGAAGCTGCTGCAAAAGCTCTTTTTAAAAAATGGCCTCACAGTCCCCAAACAGCTCACCTTTGAAGAGATGGCCAAGCAGTTCATGAATTTTGCCAGCGAGCGCTACCCCTCATCTGATAAGGTGCTGAAGATGGCCCAGCCTCTCGGCATCGAAAAATGGCTGATGGCCAAGATCATCGCCTTTAGCCAGATGCGCGATGCTCTGCGCCAAGTTTCCTCAAGCCAAGTGTACCGCTCCTTGCAACATCGCGATGACATCCAAATGGCCCTCATCGAAGCGCTCGAGGATTTAGAAGACGAATTGGAAGAACTCGAAGAGCGGCAAGAAAAAGAAAGGCAAGACCAAGAAGAAGAAAAAGAATACCAGGCTTTACAGCAAGCCCGCGACCCGAAAGAAAAAAAAGATCATTCCCGATAACTTGGAGGAAAAATGTCCCACTTGATGGAAATGCTCGCCCGCGAACTCAGCATGTCAATAGGTTTTCCCCTCCAACCAGACCCTCTCGACGCCATCTTTCTCACCTATAAAAATGGGGTGCAGGTGCAAATTGAATTTAACTCGGCCAAACAGCACCTCGTCATCGCCTCTGACCTCGGCCCCATTGGCAAAGGGCGCTATCAAAATACTTTGTTCAAGCAAGCGCTCAAATTCAATGGCCAGCCCCTCCCGCAAGAGGGCACTCTCGCCTACAGCCGCAAAAAAGAGGCGCTCATCTTGCAGCACTTCATCCCCATTGAAGAGCTAAAAGAGGGCAAAGTGGCCGAATTCCTCCCCCTCTTTACAGAGAAAGCCTTTGCCTGGAAAGAGGCGCTCCAGCGCGGCGAAGTGCCCCCTCTCGCCAAAAAAAGCCAGCAAAAGATGTTCGGCCTATAAAAGGGGAAGAGAATCTCTTTGCTTTAAAAATTTTCAATCTCTTATGGAGAGGAAATTTGACCTTTAAGGAGAGACTCTGATGCAAATTGCCCATATCGCCTCTTTTGAAGTTTTGGGAAACTGCCAAGACTTGCACACTTCTTTAACCTGCAAGCACCTCTGCCACATCACCTCCATCCAAGGAGAGGCGAAAGAAGCCCTCCTCGATTATTACGCAATCGCCCTGCTCCTCCTCACTTTAGACAAAAATCAGTGGAAACAAAGGGAGGGGCTTTGCTGCCAATCCCAAAAGAGCCGCAACCTAGAGCCCCTCATCGAAGAGCAACAAAAGCCGCAGCTAGTTAAAAGAGTGGAAAAGCGGCTCGCCGCAATCTTTGGGAAACGGCTTTTGCGAAAACACCTTGAAGAGAATAAAAAGCTTGATTGAACAGGGACTCTAAAGGGCTAGCCCTTTGGCGGAGGAGGGTTTGGGAGGCGGCGCTGCCTCCCAAAAGCGCGTCAGATTTTATATGCTCTTGTGCTCTTTTTGTAAAGAAGAGGGAGAGACTATCATATAAAGGTCTGCCGCTACGGCACTGATCTCATCAAACAACGCCCCTACTTGTTTTGACTTTTCATAAAAAGAATCGCTATGCTGGTGCATCTCAGCGATCGATTGGGCAAACTGCCGGTTGAGGTGCTCTGATTCATGAGCCGATAGCTGCACTTTAGAAACCACATCTGACCCCAGATGCAACGTGCCCATCACCTGATCGGCCAGGGCATGCTGCCCCTCAACCTGAGTGGTGATCTTTTTTGAGGCCTCTTGCAGGAGATGCATCATTTGGTTGATTGAATGCACTTTATCTTCTGATTTATGAGTCACGTCGCAGACGCCGGCAATATTCTCGCGGATGCCGCCAATGGCATTGTTGGTCTGGTTGGCCATATCTTTGACTTCATTGGCCACAACCGTAAACCCTGTCCCTGCCTTGCCAGCTTTTGCCGCTTCAATGCTGGCATTGAGCGCTAAAAGCTTGGTCTGCTCGGCAATCTCTTCAATGGAGATGATGGTCTCGCTGATGCCAGTGAGAGACATTCCCAGAGCATTGATCTCTTGAGAAGCTTGAGAGGCATACCCCATCACTTGTTTGATCTGAGCTTCCACCAAAGACAGCTCTCTTTGCAACCCCTCTTTTTGGCTGGCAGATTGTTTTAAAGAGACCAGCACTTCGCCAAACTGAGCGGCAAAATTGGAAAAACCAGTGAACACCTGCGCGAAAATTTGCTTCATCCCCTTCACGTGCCCTTCAGCGCGCGTATAATTTTGCATGAGGTGATCTTGAATTTGCACCACTTGGCTTAGGCAAGGGATGATTCGCTCGCGCGATTGCACCAGCAATGACACTTTTTCAAGGAGAGACTGAGAAACTTCCCGGTCTTTAGACTGCCGTCGGCTGAGGTGAAAGACGATGGCTTTAAACTCATCGTTAAAGCGCATTTCGCAAGTCGCCTGCTGCCCCTCTTCAATCGCTTGGCTGTAGGCCACCAGCTTTTTTAAAGGGCCGGCCACCCTGAATTGAAAGAAAAGGTAAATCGATGCGATGAAGAGGATTAAAGTCGTGGATAAAGCTTTTCTTAAAAAAATTAAGCGGTTATCGGCCTCAACCTCACCCGCCTTCGTATTTTGCACCATGCGGGCGATGACGTTGGTCATCGACTTGACATCCTTTAAAAAAAACTTTAGGCGCACCGCATCGCTCATCGGCACCTCTATGAGATTGGGGTCGATCGGCTTAAAGAAGTTGAGCAAGCTACTCCAGCGCGCGCCAATCGAAAGAAACACATCCCGGGAAAAGTCGGTGGAGGCGCCAACAGCTTTGGCCTGCTCCTTCAGCTCTACAAATGAGCATCCATAGAGCATCTGGCTCATGGCAGCTAAATTCTTCTGGAAAGCGGCGTTAATCTCTTCAACTGAGGCTGAAAGAGGCTCTTTCAATTGAGCCGCATCTTTAGCCACACGGCTGGGGTGGTCGGTCGCTTTGACCATCAAGTCATTGGTCGATTCATAGAGGCCGTTGAGCAAATCGGTCTGCTCATTGCAAAAGTCTTGCTGCTCCATCCCGTTGTAGATGGAGATGCCGATGAAAATGAATAAGAGAGAGAACAGGACTAAAAAAAGACTCATCTGCCCCTTAAGTTGGTACCGCTTTTTTTCCATAGCCCTTTTCCTCTAAAACCTTGACATTGAGTGTTTAAGTTTTTTTGGCATCCGCCGAGCATCGGCTCGGCCTCTTGCCGCTTCTTTTACCGCTGATCTGCGCCATCAGCTCCAGATGTCGAAATCAAGTGGATATCTGAAGAGAGGGCGCTGATCTCATCGAAGAGCTTTCCCATGCGCTTTGAACGCTCATAGAAAGAGGCGCTCTCTTGCTCTAGCTCTTGCAACACATCCATAAACTGCTTAGATAGATGGGAGGACTCTTCAGAAGATAGCTGCATCTTTGAGATGACCATCGCGCCGACGTCTAAGGAGCCTAAGAGCTGGGAAGAGACATCGCTCTGCGTCTCGACCTCTTTAGAGACCTTTTTAGTCAGATCTTGCAAGTTAGTCATCACATTGGAAATGAAGAGGACCTTCTCTTCAGAGTGGTGCGACTCATCAAACACCTCCACCACTTGATCGCGGATTTCGATGATGGCAGCGTTGGTTTGATTGGCAAGGTCCTTGACCTCATTGGCGACAACCGTAAAGCCTGTCCCCGCCTTGCCCGCTTTGGCCGCTTCAATGGAGGCGTTGAGAGCTAAAAGCTTAGTCTGCTCAGCAATTTCCTCGATTGATTCCATCGTCTCATTGATGTGGGAGAGAGAGCGCGCCTGAGCATTGATTTCTTGAGCGGCTTGAGCGGCTTTAGCTAGCACTTGCTTCACCTGCGCATCGATGCTCAAAAGCTCCCCTTGCATCTCTCCTTTATGGGAAGCGACCTGCTTGAGGGCCGACATCCCTTCATTGAAGCTTTGGGCAAAGCGGTCAAATTCTTTAAAGACATCGGCAAAAATCTGCTGCATAGTCCTAAAATGCTGCGCGGCCTTTTGAAAGCGCTGCACGAGGCGATCTTGAATTTGCACCACTTGGCTTAACAGAGGGACCATGCTCTCGCGCGTCTCAATGAGAGAATTGACCTTGTCTGCCAAGGCCCCGTTTCTTCTGCTATTATTGGCCCGCCACAGGTTTAAATCGGTGCTCATCTCTTTAAATTCATCATTAAATGTCATGTGGCAATCGTCTTGCGCCACCTCATCTTTCAGATTGCGGCAAAAGATGACGAGTTTTGCCAAAGGATTAGACAATCTATATTTGGCCAAGATAAAAAGGGACAAGATAAACGCACAGATATAGGTAAAGAAGATCAGGCGGCTTTGTTTGAGCGATTGATTGATCCCGTGCAATTCGGCTGTTCCATGATCGGCAATGCGGACCAGGCCCACATAGAGGGCTCTTAAGTCTTTTAAGAATAGCTTAAGGCGCAAGTTGGCATCTTGTTCCTGGGGCTGGCCAGCAACATCGGGTTTAAAAAAGAGCAATAAATCTTGCCAGCGCGTGCCGCTTGCCAAAAGTACGTCGCGCACATAATCGGTAACTGCGCCATCCACCTTTGCTTTAACTTTTAGCTCTTTAAAGCCCATGCCATATATATTCTGGCAAAGCGCCTCGAACCCCTTCATATACACAGCATCCATTTCCCGCACAGCTTCAGGCAGCAGGGCCTGTGACTCATCGGGCACCTCTACCCTTTTATAATCGACGGCGTAGACGAGCATATCAACAGAAGCCCCGGTCAGAACATTGACTAGGTCATTTTGGTCATTGACCTGCTCTCCTTCAAAGGTCTCTTCATAAATGTTGAAAGAGAGCCCTATAAAAATGATTAGGAAAAGGGCAAGATATAGGCTGATCTGCCCTTGCAATTGATAAAGTTTTTTCATGAGAGCTCCTGTAACCCAAAAATGGACCCCGTGAATGGGGAAAACGATTTTTTTTATCTCTTCTCGACAAGATTTCAAGATTCTTTATTGGGCAAGATGAAGAGGACAAAATCAACCGCTCTCCCTTTCCAATCTTGTAAGGCCTTTTTAAAGCGCTGAGGATTGAAAAGGAAGAGAAAATTTTAAGCCTCAAAGAACATCTACACCTTTTTCTTGCCCTTGCCGTTAGCTGCAATCTTTGGCGCCGTCAGCAAATAGATATCAGAAGAGAGGGCGCTGATCTCATCAAACAACGTATTCATCTTCTTCGATTTATCGTAAAAAGACTGACTTTGCTGCTCAATACTTTGCAAAGAGCCGGAAAATTTTTCTGCCAGCCCCGCCGACTCTTCGTTGGAGAGTTGCACCTTGGAGACCACCACATCCCCCTCTTCTAAAGTGGCGATGAGCTGTTCGGTCAAGGAATTTTGGGCATTCACTTCTGACGATATTTTCTTAGACAAGTCTTGCAAATTGCCCATCACCTGAGAAATGAGCGTCACTTTATCTTCCGACTGATGTGTTCCATCGCAGACGTCGACAATCTTATCGCGGATATCGACAATGGCCGAGTTGGTCTGATTGGCCAAATCTTTGACTTCATTAGCCACCACAGTAAAGCCCGTTCCCGCCTTGCCGGCCTTGGCTGCTTCAATGCTGGCATTGAGCGCCAAGAGCTTTGTCTGCTCTGCAATCTCTTCAATCGATTCCATCGTCTCATTGATATGGGCCAAGGAATTACCTAAAGAGCCCATCTCTTTGGAGGTCTGCGCCGCAGTGCCGATCACCTTCTGCATGTAAGACTCGATATTGGTCAAATCTTCTTGCACTTTCCCTTTATGCTCAGCGTTTTGCCTTAAGGTATTTAACACCTCGCCAAAGCGGCTGGAAAAGCTGCTAAAGCTGGCAAAGATCTCTTGAAACAGCTGCCGAATGGCTTTAAAGCTGCCAGAAGCACTTTGAAAATGGCGGATGAGCTGGTCTTGAACCTGTACGATTTGGCTTAAAATGGGGATGATGCTCTCGCGCGCTTGGATGAGCTGAGTCACCTTTTCAGAAAGCTCCAGCGATGTCTTCTGCTGATCCGCATTCCAGTGATTTAAATCGTCGGCAATGGTCTTAAATTCATCATTGTAGTACATGTGGCAGTCTTCTGGCACTGCCCCTTGCCGCAATTGCTGGGTGTAATGGGTCAGCTTGTGCAGCGGGCGAGTGACGCGCAGGTGAATCACCACGTAGAGCATCAAGATGAAAAGAGCCAATAGGCAGGCATAGGCCATGCGCAGATTTTGCAAAAGACTCGCCACTTCAAAGATACCGGCCAAGCTGTGATCGCCCATGCGCACCAAGTTATTGGCCAGCGATTTGATGTCCTTTAAAAACAATCGAGTGCGCTCACTGTTGCTTAGCTTTTCTTCTACATTGTCTTTTTGAGGCAAAAAGAAGGTGACAAAGCCCTTCCAGCGGCTTTTCAAAGAGAGCACCATGTCGCGGTCATAGTTAGTGGTTAGCCCCTCCTCTTTACTATGAGCTAGCAATTCGTCATAAGACATGCCGTAGTTGAGTTCGCAAAGCTTCTCAACATGGCTCATATAATTGGCCGCGTATTCTTCCACCGACTTGGGCATCTTAGCTTCGGCGTAAGGAACATTTTCCCGTTCATAGTCAGTAGCGCGTAACATCAAGTCGATGACCGAGTCGTAGATGTCATTGATCACTTGGTTTTGCTCAATGTAAAACATCTGCTTTTTTGAATTGGTGTAAATCGACGCCATGACGCCGATCATCAATATAGAGAAAAAAGCAAGGCAAAGACTGATCTGCCCTTTGACCTGATAAAGCTTTCCCATAGATTGTCCTTTGAGTGTGTGAGCCGCTCAGAAGGCGGCTTAAATTTTAAACTTTAAGGGGCGCTCGGCGAGCTTGCCGCTAAAACTTTTTTTAAATCGAGCAAAGTCACCAAATTTTCTTTGCGCTTGTAGACGCCATAAAAAAACTCGGTGTTTTGAAAGCTGGCCACACCATTTAAATTGGTGTCGAGCCTTTCTGGCTCGACGCGAATCACCGAGTCGACCTCGTCAACTAAAATGCCCACTTTCTCTTTATTGTCTTCCACAATCAAAATCTGAAAGATCGACTGATCGGCCTTTTTAGGCAGGTGAAAGATCTTGCGCAAATCGACGACGGTGACAATGTTGCCCCTTAAATTGGCCACGCCCCGAATGGCTTCGGGGGCTTTATGCACATGGGTGATATGGGTCTGAGTGCTGATCTCTTGCACCTCTTTGACGTCGAGTCCGCAGACATGCTCGCCGAGCCAAAAGAGGCAGAGCTCTTCAACACCGACTTTCTTTTTTTGTATCTCTACCATAAAGCCCTCACTTCTCCTCTTGTTTGGATAATAACTTGAAGACCGAGGACTTCAACTGCTCTCGATCGAGCTTCACTAAGTAACAATCGACGCCCGCTCGAAAAGCTTCCTCCTGCGATTCTTTGCCGGCAAGCGAGGTGATGGCACAAATTGGCAATTTCTTGAGCGTCTCTTCGGAGCGAATCTTGCGAATCAGCCCATAGCCATCGAGGACAGGCATCTCGATATCGGTCAAGACGATGTCAAATGGGATGCGGCTTTTCATCAGCACCTCAAAGCCTTGTTGACCATCTTCTGCCGTCTCCACAGCAAATTGCAGATCATTTTCGACGAACTGCTTGATTTGGTTGCGGTAAAAGCGCGAGTCATCGACCACAAGAGCGCGCCGCTTCTTGAGGCCAGCTGGCGCCACAATCTCGGCTAAAAGCTCTGGGTAGACTTGCTTGGCCAATTCAAAGAGATCGACCAACAGCGTCGTGCACTCATCCCAGATGAAAGAACCTAAGATGCCAGGCTGACGGAAGGTCGTGGCGTCGACCACATTCTTGGTTTCGGCGGCGTCCACCAATTCGGCCACCATCAATCCCACCTCTTGCTTGGCCACTTTAAAGGTCAAGATGTAGCAGCTGTCGCCAGGCGGCAGAGGCTGCACACTGCTCATCTGCTGCAACGAGATGAGGGGCAAGCTTCTTTCGCGGTAGCGCACGCTAATTTTGCCGGCAATCTTTTCTATGCTGGTCCGCGTCACCCGCTCGATGCGCGAGATGAGGGCCAAAGGAATGGCAAACTGCTCTTGCTCGGTATTTCGGACGATCAAGAACGGCTGCACTTCTCTTAAGTCTGCCTGCAAGAGCGCCTTATTCTCTTGCCGAGAATCGATGATCTTGGCCAAGTTGAGCTTTTCGCTAATGCCGGCAATGTCCAAGATGAGGGCCACTTTGCCGTCGCCCCGGATGGTGGATCCGGCGTAGATCTCGCACGATTGAAGCAAGTTGCCAAGCGGCTTGACGACAATCTCTTCCGTATCCAAAAACTCTTCGACAATTAAGCCAAAGCGGTTTTTTTCATCGCCGACGACGGCAATGTTGAGCGAAGAGTTGCGGGGGCTGCGGCGCTCTTGCACCCGCTCTGGCAGGTGAGAGCCGCTCTCAACGCGCTGATCGGCAATGCTCTTGCGCCGCTCCTCTTTAAGGCCCTGCTCTTCATCGACAAAAGTCTCGACCCCGAGCACGGTCTTTAAGCGCACGATTGGCAGCAGATCGCCTCTAAGCTGCAAGACAGACATGTCGCCAATTTTTTTGATTTTATCCTTCACCTCTTGAGGGGCCACGCGAATGAGCTCGAGCAAATTGGCCTGTGGCAAGACAAAATTTTCCTTTTCCGAAGAGACGATCAGGCCGGTGATGATGGCCATCGTCAAAGGCAATTTGACGCGAATGGTCGAGCCCTTATGGATCTTAGAATCGATGTCGACCGTGCCGCCGAGTTTGGTGAAGTTGGTGAGCACCACATCCATACCGACGCCGCGCCCTGAGACTTCGGTCACCTTTTCAGCCAGGGAAAAGCCCGGCAAGAAGATGATGCGCACAATATCGCGCTCATCCATGCGGTCGAGATCGGCCTTGGTATAGAGGCCGGCTTTGATTGCTTTCGCTTTGATTTTCTCTGGATCGATCCCCTTTCCATCGTCGATAATTTCGATGATGACGTGGCCGGCCTCGTGATAAGCTTTGAGCTCTAAAGTGCCGCTTTCGCGCTTGCCCTTCTTTAACCGGTCTTGGGGCATTTCAATGCCATGGTCGGCAGCATTGCGCACCAAGTGAGTCAGGGGGTCGCCGATCATCTCGATGATGGTGCTGTCGAGCTCGACTTCCTTTCCTTCCATCGTCAAATCAATCTTTTTGCCCAGCTGGCTTGCTAGATCGCGCACCACGCGGGTGAACTTATTGAAGACGCGGTCGAGCGGCTGCAATCGAGTGCCCATAATCGACATGCGCAAGTCGGAAGTGACGACATCGATGCGCTTAGCCGTATCTTTGATCTTGGCTAAATCGCCAATTTTAATCATTTCAGCCAGCTGGTTGCGCGTCAGCACCAATTCTCCGGCCAAAGTCATCAAGGTATTGAGCGTCTTTACAGGAACACGCAGTGTCGCCTGGGCAGCTTGCGCCGCTTCGGTGGCCTTTTTTTGCTCTTCGGCATCCAAAGCGAGCTCTTTTGCCGCTTCAGGAGACGCCTCTGGAGCTGGAGCTTCTTGAGCTGGCGCCTCTTGCGGGGCAGAAGCTGGGGCGGGCTCGGGAGCTGCTGCCGCCGGGCTTGCCGCAGGCGGATGTTCCATCGGCATCGAGGTCTCTCCCATGCCTTTAAAAGAGCTCTTTTGGTCGAAGAGGCGGATGCGGTCGGTGGCAATCGGAATCAAGGTGTGGATGAGCTCGGCCTCTAAGATCGTGGCATAGAGCATATGAGAAATGGGCAATGTGTCTTTACTCTCAAACGCCCATTTTTTCATCTCTTCCAATGGAATTTCAGATCCAATGATTTGACCTGTCTTTTCCATATTCTCTAAAAGAGCCAGAAGCGGCGCATCTTTTAACAAATCTTGCCGCGCATTCCACTCCACTAAATAAATAGAGCTTCCTTCGCTCAACAGCTTGGCTGGCAGCTCTTTCTTGATGCTCAAAAGCACCTTGCCATCCGCGGCCGTCAAGTCGAGCAGGTCGCCGTTTTCTTTAAATTCATAGCCTTTCGGCATCTCTTTAGCAGCAGCTGCCACCGGCTGGGCACCTTTTTCAAAGGCTTTTAGCTTGGTGAGCTCCTCTTCAATATTGACGCTGTTGCTATTTCTAAAGTCATTGACCATCTTTTTCAAAAGGTCGATCGAAGTCAACAAGACAGAGATAATCGCTGAAGTGGGAGTGAGCTCTTTATTCCTAAAGGCATTTAAAATATTTTCCTGGACATGGGCCAGTCTCTTGATCGTCTCTAAGCCAAAAAATCCCGAGCCCCCTTTAATGGAGTGGATGGCGCGAAAGACGCGGTTGATCAGCTCTCCATCTTCGGAGAGTCCTTTTTCTTCGATGATCAATAAATCGTTCTCTATTCCCTCTAGGTGCTCTTTAGCCTCTTGGATAAAGTCGAGGAGAATCCCTTCATCTTCGATCATAATAGTCCTTGCATAACTTAAAAGGTTAACTCTTGTTAAATAACTTAAGATGCAGGAGCATCGCTCATTTTCTTCAGCGTCTGATCGATCTTGGCTTTAAAGGACTCTTCCGTAAAAGGCTTGAGGATGTAGTTGGACACGCCAGCTTGAATGGCCTGCACAATCTTTGCCTTTTCCGATTCTGTCGTCACCATGACAAAGGGCACTGTCTTATTGATTTTTCTAAGTGCCAGGAGAAAATCAAAGCCGTTCATTTCCGGCATATTCCAATCGCAGAGGATGAATTGGATATCCGGTTCTTGAGAGAAGACTTGCAAAGCTTGCTTGCCATCTGGGGCCTCGCTAAAGGTGGTAAATCCCATGGTCTTCAAATGATTGATGATGATTTTCCTCATCGTCAAAGAGTCGTCTATTACGAGAGCTTTCATGCATTACCTCTAGATAAATACTTGGGCAAAGGGCAGTTTTTCTCTGCAGAGCCTTAGTTAAAGTTATTTCGAAAAAGTCAGTTGGAGCATCAAATCTTTACCGGAAACATCGAAGACGATGAGCATGCACTTTGTTCCAGATTTTTGGTTGATCATATGGTCTTGGCCTGATACGACAGTAGGTAAGCTCAGGCTAAAGAGCGCCTTGCCCTCGCTATCGATCAAATTGCTCTTGGCTTTGCCGGCCACTAAATTGACCAATTCCCCGACGCCATCGCTGAGCGTTGTGGCATTGACTTCTTCAGGTGCCATGCCGAGCATGCGGCTGATGATCAGCTCAGCTAAGGGCCTAGGCAAGCTGATGGCGATATTGCCTGTCAGCAGGCCGCTGATGCCGATGATACTGGCCAAATCTCCTTGCAGGGAGGGCTGATCGACAATGGTCATCTTCTTGCGGGTGATCTGGTCGAGGTTCGCCATCTGCTTCAGCACATCGATGGTCGAGTTGATGAAGGCATTGATTAAATTGACGGTCGAAACTGCACTCAAAGACAGATCGAGGGGCGCGGGGTTTGTCATGGTTGAAAAACCTTTTTAAATTTCTTTAAAGCTCAAGGAAGAAAAACCTTGGCGAACGCTTTATAACGCTATTTTTTGATAACTTAAAAATTCCAAGTCGCAGCTGGCGCTGAAAAGATCTGAGTAGACATCTGCCTTCTCCGACGTTCCCAAGACAAGTGTTCCCTGTGCATTGAGCTGGCGAGCAAACCTTTCGAGCAATGCCTTCTTCACCTCCGGCGCAAAATAGATCAGCACATGGCGGCAAAAGATGATATCGAAAAGGGGGAGATCCCCCCAATCGGTCAAGAGATTCAGCGGCTTAAACTCGATGAGGCGCCGAATTTCTGGCTTCACCTGCCATTGAGAATCTTGCCCGGTGAAATAGGCGCTCTTCTGCATCTCTTTTATCCCGCGCCCCATCTCAAAAGAGGAAAAAAGCCCCTTTTTTGCCTGCTCAATCATGTCGCTAGACAAATCGGTGGCGATGATCTCAAAGGAGCTAGGCTTGGGCAGTACTTCTTTTGCCGAGATGGCAATGCTATAGGCCTCTTGACCGCTTGAACAGCCGGCGCTCCAAATGCGAATGGGGCGCTTTAAACTCCCTTCGCTGACGCCAATCCGTGCGATGAGCTGAGGCAAAAATTGCCTCTTCAATATCTCGAAAGGCAATCGATCGCGGAAAAAAGAGGTCTCATGGGTGCACATGAGCAAAGCGATTTTTTCGCGCAGCTCTTTTTTTTGCAGTGCTTTCTCATAGAGGTCCTTTAAACACAGGCAGCCCATCTCTTGCGCTAGGGCCGTCAGACGGTATTCTAGAAGGTAGCTCTCGCGCGCCTCTAATTTCAGCCCTGACGTTTCTTCAATCATCTTGGAAAGGAGCTGGTATTCTTCATCGGAGAGGGGCATTGAACCCTCCAAATTTAAGCTGCAAAAAGGCCTTGAGGTCTGCCAAAGAGCATACCTTATCGGCCAATCCAGCATCGATCACAGCCTTTGGCATGCTAAAGACCGTCGATGAGGCCTCATCTTGGGCAAACACTAAGCCCTGGGCCGCTTTGATAGCGGTCGCTCCCTCCAATCCATCTGAGCCAAGGCCTGTCAAAACGATCCCCAAGCTCTTCTCACCGGCAGATTGAGCCACAGACAAGAAAAGATGGTCGACAGACGGTTTGCAATAGACTTTCGATGGCTCATCGGTAATCGCCAGAGAAAAAGCGCCCCCTTTTAGCACCACCCGCATCTGCCGATGGCCTGGCGCGATGTAGATAGCTCCTTTTTGCAATATCATGCCAGAGCGCCCTTCAAAGACCGCAACCCCCGACTTCTCGGCCAAGCTGGCAGCCAAACTTTCTGTAAAAAAGCGGGGCATGTGCTGTGCGATGACGATGGGCACACTTAACGGGCGGGGTAGCTGGGCAAAAAGGCGCATCAGCGCCTCTGGCCCCCCCGTCGAGCAGCCGATCGCCACTAACTCAATGGCCCGTTGACTATAAAATAGATCTCTCACAGAAAGCCTTTTTTATCTATTTATTAAGCAGACACGCGAAATTGTTTGACAATGTTCTGCAACTCTTCGGCCATCTTAGATAGCTCTTTAAAAGCCGTCAACGTCATGTTCGTCGTCACTTTTTGTTCCTCAACCGCATGCGAAATCGCCTCAGAGGTATTGGAGATCTCATCGATCGACTGATTGATGCTGCTGATGCCATCGATGGTGGTCTTAGTATCGGTTTGAATGGCACCAATCTTAACTTCAATGTCACCAGCTGCTTGCGCTGTTGCCTTTGAAAGTTCTTTCACTTCGTGGGCCACTACCGCAAATCCTTTGCCCGCCTCGCCCCCGGCGCGCGACGCCTCAATGGTGGCGTTGAGAGCCAGCACCTTGGTTTGGTCGGTGATCGATTTGATGACGCGGATCACCCCGCCGATATCGGCGCTGCTCGAACCGAGCTTGTTGACAAAGACGCTGGTCTCTTTAGCCTTGCTTGCCGACTCAGAAGCCAATGAAGCGGCCTCTGAGGCACTCTTAGCGATATCTTGAATGCTCTTTGTCAGCTCGTTATTGGAGGAGTTGAGCTCGCCGGCCGCTTTTGCCAGCGCCTGTGAAGATTCAAAAATTTGTGCCATCACCGTCTTTAAGCGATCGATCATCTTCATGAACGATTCGCCAAGCGCTCCTTTAATCTTGGTATTGAGCACGGCGCTATCTAAATGACCATCGGCAATCGCCTGTGCTTGCGCCTGCAGTGTATGGATATTCTCTTTGAGTACAAATAAGTACTCCGTCTTATCAGTATCTCTCGTCTCTTGAATAGAATCTAAGCTCAAGCCGACCGACTCCAGCGTCATCAAGATGAAGGCGTCAAAGACCCCTTGCAAATCGTAGTTGGTGACATTGTAGAGCGCGCGCATGACATTGCGGTGCTCTTTGGAATCTTTAATTTCCTCTTTCAAATAGCGAGAAAGGATTGCCAACAATTCCACATACGCGCCCAAAAACCACTTCATGGGGAAATTCATCTTGCCATACTCGACGCCGGTCTCCAAACGCGTTTCAAAGTAGGCAAGGCCCCAGTTTTCTCGCGCACCTTGGAAGACTTGTTTGATGTATTCGCGCTTTTTGGCCTCTAGATTTTCGCGCAGCTGAGTGATCGGGATATTTTTGGCGCTGGCGATGTTCTCAAAAATGGAGCGGGTGAGGGAAAAATTGAACATCCAATCGTAATATTCTTTGGCGATAGGAGCGGCTTGCTTTTCAATCCAAGGAATCAAAGGCAACAGCGCTTTTTGCGTCTCTTCCGTGATGCGCAAAAATTCTTTCCTTTTTGCAAGCGACTCTTGGTTGATTCCAAACTTAGTGCACAGATTGCTCATCTCGTTTTGGCCCATATTGATCCTTTCTCTATTTCTCGATAGTTTTTTAATAAGTTAAGCTGAAGGCATCGTCAATTGGCGAGCATTCGAAATTGCTTGACGACGCTTTGCAGCTGCTCTGCCATCTTCGATAGTTCATTGAAAGCAGAGAGTGTAGACTGTGTCATATCCGTTTGTTTATGCACTTCTCTAGCAATGGTGTCGGAGGCATTGGTGATCTTATCGATCAGGCGGTTGATGCTGCCGATGCCAGAGATGGTGGTTTTAGTATCCAATTGAATGGCGTCAATTTTCTTACGGATATCTTCTGCGGCTTGAGCTGTCGCCTTGGAGAGCTCTTTCACCTCATGGGCCACAACAGCAAACCCTTTGCCCGCCTCGCCGCCGGCCCTGGCCGCTTCGATCGTGGCATTGAGGGCTAGCACCTTGGTTTGATCGGTGATCGATTTGATGACCCGAATCACACCGCTGATGTCAGAGCTGCTGGTGCCAAGCTTATTGACGAAGACGGTCGTCTCTTTGGCTTTATTGGCCGACTCTGAGGCCAATGTAGCTGCTTGCGAAGCGCTCTTAGCAATATCTTGGATGCTTTTTGTCAACTCGACATTAGAAGCATTGAGCTCTGTCGAGGCAGCGGCCAGCGACTGCGACGATTGAAAGATATCGGCCATCACCCCTTTGAGGCGCGAAATCATCTTGGTAAAAGTTGATCCCAAGGGCCCTTTGACTTCCGTGCTCAACAAGGGGCTGTCGAGCTGGCCACTGGCAATGGCTTCCGCTTGCCCTTGCAGCACCTGAATATTTTTTTGGAAAAGGCCGATATTTTGTGTCTTATCTTGCGCCTCCGAACCGCTGGCATCTAAGCTAAGCCCAATTTCTTCTAAGAAATGGAGGTAGAAGGAATCGGTGATGGCTTGAATGTCAAAGCTATTGACGCGATGAATGGTTTGAATGGCTAAATCGATCTCCTCTTCAGGGAGATTGGCATGGGGCAAGTATTTGGCGATGACGTGAATGGTTTCCACGCTCGAGCCGACAAACCACTTGGCCGCCATGTTGAGCTCGCTCTTTTCCTTGCCGACAGCCAAACGCGTATTGAGGTAGTCTAGTCCCCAGTTATCTTTGGCTCCATTGAACATCGTCTTCAAGCGGTGCACCCGCTCTTGTTCAAAGCTGTGGCGGATTTCAATCAGCGAAACGCGCCGAGAGGCGGCCAAATTTTCAAAGAAGATGCGGCAATTTGTCGAAGCAAACATCCAATCCAGGATTTCTTTAGAGATCTCCGCTGCATATTTCTCCACCCATGGAATCAAGGAGATGATCATCCGTCTTTCATCGGGGCCAATCTGCAAGAATTCTCGCATCTTGGCTAGCGCCTCTTGGTTGATGCCGAACTTTGCCGCCAAACTATTTCCATCGTACTCTGTCATAATTTTCCCTTAAGTAGCACACGTTCTAAGTGACTTTTAGTTTAGCTCGTAAGAGTCCAGGCTAAATTGCTCGACAACTTTGGTCAGCGAATCTGCCATGGCTGTCAGCTGATTGAATGCAGAAAAGGTCATCTCAGTGGCGCTTGTCTGCTGCTCAGCGGCTCTTTTAATCTCTTCGGCAGAGACCATAATCTGCCCAATGGAATGATCGATGCTCAAGATGCCAAGCGCTGTCGACTTCGTATCATCTTGGATGGCGGCCACTTTGGCCTGCATATTCTCTGCTGCCTGCACCGTCTCCTTAGAAAGCTCTTTCACCTCCGCAGAGACGATGTCAAACCCTTTGCCATCTTCCCCTTCAGCGCGCGCAGCTTCAATGCTGGCGTTTAAAGCGAGCACTTTAGTCTGATCGGTGATCGATTTGATAACCCGAATCACCTTGCCGATATTGGCGCTGCTCAAACCCAGCTTATCGACAAAACAAATCGTCTCCTTGGTCTTATCGGCGGCATCGCTGGAAATGGAGGCGGCCTCAGTGGCCTTTTTCATGATCTCGGCGATGCTTTGGTTGAGCTTGACAGTCGATTGGCTAATCTTTGCTGCCGAGGCGCTGAGCGCCTTGGCCGATCGGGAGATCTGCAAAAGCAGCTTTTGCAGGCACTCCACCATTCTATGAAAGATCATCCCTAACGTACCCTCGACAGGGATTTTTAAATCTGGACTATCGAGTTTTCCTAAAATAATGGCTTCGGCTTGCTTTTTTAAGACCTGAATGCTCTCTTTTAAAGTGCCAAAGTGATCACTCTTATCGGTCTCTTCTGTAGTTTGAATCGAATTTAAGCTGAGGCCGCCAATCGATTCTAAAGTCGTCAAGGTGAAGGACTCGGCGATTGCTTGGATATCGTAGTTGAGCAATTTTTGCACGATGGCAATCACTTTTTCCCGCTTTTCCTCTGCCATAGGTGATAATTCGAGCTGATGGCAAATGAGGCGCATCAGCTCTGAATAGGAACCTAGAAACCATTTTAAAGGCAAGTTGATGCGGTCGTGGACCACGCCGACAAAGAGGCGCTGATTGAAATAATCGACGCTCCAATAGCTCTCCGCCCCATAGAAAATTTGCTTCACATATTCCCTCTGCGTCTTTTCTAATACAAAGCGCAGCTGCGGCAAGGTGATTCGCTTTTCCTGGGCCATCTTGGCAAAAAAGCGCGCGGTCTCTGAAAAAGAGAACTGCCAATCATAAAAGCCTTTGATGATGCTTGCCGCGTGCTCCTCAGCCCAAGGAATGAGAGAGAGAATCAGCTGCCGCTCTTCTTCATCGATGCGCAAATATTCGCGTCGCTTGGCCAAAGATTGCTGCCGAATGCCAAATTTTAATGTTAAGTTCTCTTTATCGTGATGACCCTTAGATGTCATAAGATATAGTCCCCATAGGTGCTCTTAGAGCTCTTCTTAAGTGAATTTAAGTTGAATAATGAGCTCTTCGAGCTTAGCTGCCTTTTCTACTAGGCTGAGAAAGGCTCGATGATTATTGCTCTCGGCTATTTTTTGTTTCTTTACCGTCTTTTCAATTTCCAAGGTGACTTCAGCAATCCGTTCGTTGAGCGCGCTGATGAGGTTGATCCCCTCAAATGTGGCGGCGCTCCCCTCTTCTAAGATCAGCATCTTGTGATACATATCCTCGACAGCTTTGACGGTCTCCAAAGAGAGGTCTTTCACCTCATGGGCAACGACGTCAAAGCCTTTACCGATCTCCTCTTGAGACCTGGCCGCTTCAATGCTGGCATTGAGGGCCAGCACCTTCGTCTGATCGGTGATAGCTCGAATTTGCCGGATGATTTTGCTGATGGAAAAGCTGTTGACTTTGAGCTGGCGCACAATGCCTTGCGCTTGATAAGTCTGGTCTTGTGTATTTTTCGTGTAAGTGGCAATCTGCGCGATCTTTGTCAGCATCTCCTCACTCTTAAGCTCAAGCTGCCCTTGAAAGTTTTTAAAATCGGCACTTGACTGTTTCAGCTGCACTGAAGACTTCTCCATCTGATGGGCCATATTATTTAAAGAGGCCATCATCTTGCAAAATAGCTTGCCCAGGGTGCCGCTGATTTTTAGTTTGAGGCTGGGGTCTTTAAACTGGCAGCCGGCAAGCAGCTCGGCCTGCGTTTTAAGCAAAATCATATTATTGATCAAGCTGGCTAAATCATCGGTCGGGTCCTTTTCTTTGTCGGGACCAAAATTCACCGCATCAAAGCTCAAGACAGACAAAGACTCAAACGTATTGAGGATGAAACAGTCGGAGACGGCCTGCATGTCGTAGTTCATCACCTTGTAGATGGCAGAGCGCGCTAACGCCTGCTCCGCTTCAGTGATCGGCGCCTCTTCTAGCAAATCTAAAACCAACTGCATCATGCGGTTGATGGAAGCTAAATACCATTTCATCGGCAAATTGATCCGGTCGTGGACCATGCCAATAAAAAGGCGGTGGTTGAAGTAAGCCAGTCCATAGTCCTCTTCAGCGCCCTTAAAAATGCGCTTTAAATACTCCTCTTGCGTCTCTTGTAAAACGCTGCGCAAAGTCAAAAGCCCAATTCCTTTCATTTGAGCCATCTTTTCAAAGAAGACTTTGGTCGGGCCAAAGGAAAATTGCTCATCATAAAAATGGCTGACGATCTCCTTGGCCTGTGATTCGATCCATGGGATAAGAGAGACTAAAATGTGCCGATCTTCTGCTCCTAAGCGCAGAAACTCTTTGCGCTTTTCTAAAGACTCATTGGCGATGCCAAATTTTTGAGCCATGTTGCGCGCCTTGTGATAGTCCATGAAAGCGAAGCCTCCCAGTGAAAAGGGGTCTTTAATAGTTTTTGTTGGAGAAGCGCAAGAGGCGCAGAAATTGTGAAGAGCATCGGCAAGATAGGAGGAATTCCAAACGGAAGGGCAAAAAATAAAGCGCTCTTTTAAGAGTTTGCATAATTTATCGAGCCATTTAGCACAAGCTCCTTCCCATCTTTTTTCCCCCTTTTTTTTAGATAGCAGAGCAAGCCCTGCGGCTTTTTCTTTTGTAGATAAAAGTGTTGACAAACAAAGGCAAATGATCGATTCACATTTTGAAAAACACTTCTTAACTGACTCTTTGACCTGAGGGAACCGTATGTCTGATATGAGCCAAGATGAAATTGACGCCATGCTCTCCGGAGGCGGGCCTGCCCCAAGCGCTGCTCCCGCTGCCGCAGTGGCAGCCATAGCCGCCATCGAAGAGCCTGAGGCGCCCCCAGTCTCCCTCTATAATTTTAAAAATCCGGTCCGCTTCTTTAGAGATCAAATCAAACACCTCGAGCTGGTGCATGAGTCTTTTGCCGAATGGAGCTCTAACTCCATGTCCACTTACCTACGCACTGAAGTGATCGTCAAGCTCAAAGAAATTGAACCTGTCGTGTTTCACGACTACTTAGCCTTTTTGCCAAACCCCACATGCTTGGCCGTCATCGACGTCGCACAGATCAACACCTGCTTTTTAATGCACATCAGCTCCAACGTGCTCTACCCCATCATCGATAAGCTCGTCGGCGGCACAGGTGCCCCTCCCAATCTCAACCGCAGCTTCACCGACTTAGAATTGGCCATCGGCAAAAAGATCGTCAGCTTTTTGACCAAAGATTTGGAAAAATGCTGGACGTATCTGGCCACTTATACCTTTAAAACCAAAGAAGTGCACACCAATCCCTCCTTTGTCAGGGTATTTGGCGCACGCGACTTGTGCATGATCGTCCACTTTGAATTGACCATCGGCAAAGTCAAAGGCAATATGACCATTGGCATCCCCTACTCTAAAGTAGATCAGCTGCTCAGCAAAAGAGCCACAGAAGAGCCTTTGAGCCGCTCCAGCCTCAAGATGAACCGGGACCAAGACGGCACAAATCACTTAAAAAAGCTCGATGCCGAACTTTCGGTGGTGCTGGCCGACCTCGAAATCGGCATGGCTGACTTGCTCTACTTGCAGCCAGGCGACATCCTGAATTTGGAAAAGAAGATTAAAGACCCCATCGATGTCTTAGTCTCCGGCGTGAAGAAATTTAGCGGCAGCCCTGGCCTCGTCGGCAAGCATAAAGGGATCTTGATCAAAGACGACGATTTTGAGCAAAGGACAAAAGAAGCATAAAATGCGTCCCGAGAGCGAACGACTACTCAGCACATCCGCTGGCAAGCAATGGCAAAAGATTGGGGTGAGGCCCCATCA
>JARBTN010000096.1 GCA_029240195.1 Chlamydiales bacterium | reverse complement strand
CGATTACCTGTCCCCCCATATTAAGCCAATATGAGGGGACAGGTAATCGTCGATTCTAGAGGCTTTGACGCCGTTTAACATGCGCAACAACAAATGTGGTCGGGCACTAGTTTTTTTGTTGGGAAGTTTTTTAAATGATGGCAAATCTACCTGTATATGGGAGAGGCGGATAAGGCCCGCTTTCTTCTATGGGCCTTGCTCTCGCTGACAAAACGCATGTCTGACTAAGATGGGGGAGTGCTCTTGGGTTTTTTTTGCAGAGAGAGAAGGAGATTGCCTGATTTGACCTGGATGGAGATGGTGTTGGCGATGCAGCGATTGGAGATGCTGACCCTATTGTAATCTAATGAGGCATCTTTAAGCTCCCACTTTAATCCTGTGGTCGTCACGCCGAGCGCTGGCTCTCCAATGGGCAGGAGGGATAGCTCAAGCCCTTCGCAGCCTGTCAAAGAGAGGGACTCTGTGATCACGCGCAAGGACTCTTGTTCCGACTCGATCGACAAGATGTGGGGGTGGCGCTTTAATAGGTAGAGGTTATTTAAGGTGTGATCGGAGCGGTTTCCCAAAGCAGCAAAGATGACGATATGCTGAAAGCCCTGGTCGATCAGCATTTGGACGGCAAGCTCGAGATCTGTCTGGTCTTTATCGACTGGATGGCGGCAGGTGGTCAAGTGAGGGTATTTGGCGAGGATTTGGGGCTCTACCGAGTCTAGGTCTCCGATGAGCAGATCGGGAGTGATATTCATCTTTTGGCAGTGGTTGAGGCCCCCATCGACGGCAACAATTTTTTCAAAGAAAAATAGCTGGTGTTTGATGAGGGGGTAATCAGAAATGACGCCATTGGCGATGAGGGCTGCTCTCATATGATTTCTCTCCTCGATAGCGATCTTTTTAGGTTGGGGCGGCGGGTTGCCCGGCAGGGGAGAGGCCCGCCGGGTCAAGGGCTCTCTGCCCCCCTTTTTATGGTCTCTCAGCCGCCGCTTTTTTCTAGTATGGGTTTTGCAAGAGAAGCATTGCAAGGAAATTTTGCTGACAGGGTCCATGGGCTTTTTAAATTTAGGGGTTATCGGTTTTACCTTCGGCCCATTGAATGGCCTCTGCAAGATCTGCGCTGCTTTGCGCTCCGCGGATGCCAAAGAGGGCCCGAGCTGCCTTTAAAGCCCCGGCGGCGCCTCCTTTAGAGCCCCAGTGAAGCCCTGAAATCTCGGGGCCGATCTGCGCCACAGCTCCGATCATGCCGAACATATAGCCGTAGTTTTTAATTTTATCCTCTAATTTGGCATAGAAGGGAGAGAGGTCAGGCAACAGCATAGTATCGCCTATGTACAGGCAGTCCCTTTTTTCTCTGTGCATCTGAAGAAGCCCTTTTTCTTTGAGCTTTTCTTCGGGAGCGGCAAATAGTTTGATGAAGTCGTCGGTCGGTCCGGTCAATCCTTTGATGACCGTCAACATTTGGTGGTCTGGGTACTGCTCTCTTAATAAGCGAGTTATTTTTCCTGATATGTCATCAAAAATCAAGAAAATGGTTTCATTTCGGATATCTTGGGTGGTGTGGGATAGCGTCTCTAGGGTGAGGGTATTCTTTTCCAGGCGGCTCATAGGCATCTCTAGGTCATGCCAAAGGGCTTTTTTTAGGCAATTGCCGGTCAAAAAGCGCTCGATCACCTCCATCGAACCTAAGAATGTGCCCCGGCAATCGGTATCTGTAGTGCCAATGACATGGTGCGTGAAAGGGAGTTCAGAATAGCACTCTTCATAAGCTTCAAACCCATTTTCAGCAAATACCAGCATGTGCATGGGTTGTTTGAAGTGGCTGGTGCCTTGCAAAAATAGGCTATTTGGCAGCAGGCGGTGAGGGTTATGGCGAGCCAGTTTGCTGCCGACCCAGTAGCTATGCAGCCGGTTGCAGATGGCTTCACAAAGCTTTTCCGGGATTTTTTGGTAGACAAAGTCGGTGTGAAGATTCACTTTGCGGATCAGCACTTCGTACTCATTGAGTGTCTCGATAGATTCATCATAAGACTCGGCGACAGCGGGGATTTGTTTATTTTGGATCTCTACCGGCTCGGCATTGTCTGTCGGAGCTGCTTTTTGAGAGGGCTCGCTTTCTGCTGCGTTTACTGCCAGCTCCTCTTCTTTGAGAGGGGCGTCTTTCTTTTCCGGAATGGGCTCTGAGCTATTAGGCTCTGGCAGGGATGGGTGGACGATGGCAGCTGAAGGGAATGGTTGGTGGAGGAGCTGTTCGTCCAAGCGTGAGGGGGCCACTTCTTGCAAGATTTGCCAGCTGGCTTTGAGCTTTTCTGCTGTGATTTTAGTCGTTTGGGCCAAGATTTTTTGGCAGATGGAGTAGAGCGGATCATTTAAGAGGTAATGGCCAATCTCAAGCACGACGCTGGCCTCTTTGGCTGTGGCCTTCACCGGCATCGGGATGCCGACTAAGCAAAGTTCGCCAAAGGAAGACCCGGGTTTGGCCAGAGGTGGCTGGTGCGTGCTCTTAAAGAGCTCAAACTGCACCTCGACGGCTCCTTTTAAGACAATGTAGAAGTGGTCATTTGGCGCTTGATTGTGGGTGATGAGGGCATTTGGCTGGTAGATGCGGGCGATGGCCACTTGAGAGAGTTCTTGGATTTCGCCTTGCGATAAGCTGGAAAAGAAGGGAATTTTGGCGAGGAGAGGTTCAATTTTTGCAGGCTCAATGCGCGCTGTATTTTTTAAGGTCAGCAACCATTGAAAGGGGTTAAGCGGAGAGGCGATGACAGCAGCTGCTCCTTGTTGGACGCAAGCTCTCAAAGAGGCGCTCTTTATCGAAGAGCACAAGATGAAGGGCGTCTTTTTAAAGAAGGGGCTCTTTTGATAGCTCTGCCAGCCCCTTTCAATGTGGGCTGCATCTTCGGAGATGAAGAGGATGCTATTGAAGGGTTGAATATCCTCGGGAAGTTCTGTCGCATAGGAAGGGTTTTGAATGCCCAGCGTGAGGAGTATTTTGCTCCGCTCAGGCCATCTTTTTTCGTCGTCGATAATGAGAATTTTTAAGTCTTTGATCCCATCCATAAGAGGCTCCTTCGTGGTTGATTCCCAGGGCGCTTGATAAAAAGAAAGCGCACTTTAGAATGGTGTTCTGGGGGAAATGGGAGGTGTAGCATAAAAAAGAGGAAAGGGCAAAAGATTTTTTCGAAAAAGAGGGCGCCTTTTGGGTGTTTGGCAGGTTATTTTCCTTTTCACATTAAAAAACAATTAATAATCAATTATTTATTATGATTATAAATAGCTGTCTAACATATAATAAATATTGGAATGTAATTGTTTTTTAAAAACGAGGGAGACCATTCCTATGTTTTCAGTGGAGAAAAGATTAAACCGCATCGAAAATGCGCTTAGCATAGCTGCGGCTCTGCCTATTGTGGGAACGGTTGCCGGCGGAGCTAAAGTGTTGCTCGGCGGCGCGCAATTTACCATTGCCGGTTTTGTCTATTGTTTGAGTTCTTTGAAGAATGGGAAAGGGGCGCCTCATCGCTCTTTAGTGCACATTCGGCATGGACTTGGCAATATAGCCGCCGGTTTTTTTGAGGCGACGCCCGTTTTGGGCACGCTCGCCTACTGCATCCGCAAGAAAATGGAGAAGAGGGCGATCGAGGAGTATTTGCGCTCCCACGTCATCGATCCCAAGCAATACCTGTTCATCCCCTCAAAAGAGGAGATGTGCGGCGAGGGTTGTATCGATTATGTTGCTAAAACTTTGCCACTCTTTCAAGCTTTAAAGATGGAGCCCAGTGAGCGGGTGCGCATTTGCCGCGAGCTTGCCAAGCGCTACATTGCAAAAGAGGCCTTGAGCAAAAATAAAGGGTTTGTGCAGGGGGATAAATTGATGACGTATCCTGAGCTTTTAGAGAAGGGAGGGGAGAAGGTATTTAGTGTGTATTGGGTGAAAGATCATAAAGAAAATGCGGCCAAGATGACTCGAACATCCACCGAGTTGCCCCGACTAGAACCTGAATCTAGCGCGTCTACCAATTCCGCCATGGCCGCAAATAATCTGTTATTGAGTGGATAAAAAAAGTGCCTGTAAAAAGGCACTTCTTTTTTTTTGCCGATGACCGGACTCGAACCAGCACCTTGTCGCCAAGAGTAGATTTTGAGTCTACCGCGTCTACCATTTCGCCACATCGGCTTATTTGAGGTCTTTATCATAGTAAAACTGCCCTTTTTAGGGCAAGAAAAAAAAGAGGGCGCAAGATTCTGCCGCCATCAAATCCGCTCTGTCCGTTCAATGCCGTTTATCCAAGAGGGAGGAGAGCGGAAGTTTCAAGCTTAAAACCCTTCCTTTTAACCTTTTCTTTGTGCTAAAATGTTGCCTTTTAAGGGGAGAAGATGAAGAGAAAAGTCATTTTTTTGGACCGCGATGGCACGATCAATGTCGACCCCCCTCAGGGGTATGCCCACCGGATTGCCGACTTCGCCTTTGAAGAGGGGGCTCGGGAGGGGCTGAAGCTTTTGCAGTCGATGGGCTTTTCTCTGACCATTGTCACCGGCCAATCGGGCATCGGGCGGGGCTTTTACACCGAAGATGACTTTGCCAATTTTCAAAGGCACCTCTTAGCTGAATTGGCTTTAGATGGCATCCAAATCGACCACACCTACTTTTGCCCTCACCATCCAACTCAAGCATTGCCCCCCTACCGGGTGGATTGCCGCTGCCGCAAGCCGGGAATTGCTTTAATCGAACGCGCTATCCATGACTATCAGTTGGATGGGATAGAGGTCGATTTGGCCGCAAGCTTTGTCATCGGCGATAAGACAGACGATGGCATGATGGGCAATCGAGCCGGATGCCGCTCTCTGTTAGTGACTACTAAAAGTGGGAAAAAGGGCTTAGACGGCCATTTTAACTGCCGTTGGGACGGCTCTTTTCCCAATTTATTAAAAGCCGCAGAATGGATTCAAGAGCAGCTATGTTCCCTTTAAGCCACCTTCCGAAAAAACCTCAAGACACGCTCGTCGTCGTCGGCATGTCCGGCGGTGTCGATTCTTCCGTATCCGCCCTTCTTTTAAAAGAGCAGGGGTTTCAAGTGGTCGGCCTCTTCATGAAAAACTGGGAAGACGATGAATTATGCCCGGCAGCCCAGGACTTTGCTGATGTGCAGCAAGTGGCCTCTCGAATTGGCATTCCCTGCTACCCGGTAAACTTTAGCAAGCAGTACTGGGACTTGGTATTTAGCGACTTTTTAAGAGAGTATGCCGCAGGCCATACGCCAAACCCCGATATCCTCTGCAACCGGGAAATCAAGTTCAACCTCTTCTTGAAAAAAGCGCTGGAGATGGGGGCTGATTTTTTAGCGACCGGCCACTACGCGCAAAACCATTTCAACGGCGAGCATCATCTGATGAAAGGGGCAGATCCTGAAAAAGATCCGACCTATTTTCTCTATACGCTCAATCGAGATATCCTCTCTAAAGTATTATTTCCAATCGGCCACCTGCCGAAAGCGCAAGTGCGGCAAATTGCCAGAGATGCCTCTTTGATCACGGCGGACAAAAAAGATAGCGTCGGCATCTGCTTCATCGGCAAGCGCAATTTTAAAGAGTTTTTAAGTCAGTATATTCCTGCCCGCCCAGGCGCTATTGAAAACTTGAAGGGAGAGGTGATTGGCTCTCATCAAGGCATCTGCTACTACACGATCGGGCAGAGAAAAGGGCTCGGCATCGGGGGGCAGGGCGAGGCTTGGTTTGTGATTGGCAAAGATGTCCAGCGCAATGTATTGATCGCTGAACAGGGGGAAGATCACCCCTCTCTTTATAGCCGCGGGCTCATCGCCAATTCCATTACCTTTGTCTCCAAGGAAGTGCCCTCTTTGCCCTACCGCTGCCAAGCTAAAGTGCGCTATCGCCAAGTGGAGTCTCCTTGCCTGTTGGAAAAGATCGAGGGCGACCGCCTGTTTGTCACTTTCGACCGGCCGCAAAAAGCAGTCACTCCTAGGCAGTCAATTGTCTTCTACGATGGAGAGCGCTGCCTGGGCGGCGCCATCATCGAAGAGGCGATCGTTTAAGCCTTAAAACCGCCCTTTCGATTCTCAAGTTTTTTCAACCTTTGTCGATATTTAGGCCGGCGCTCTTGCCCCCTTCCTTCTCTTTTGTCTGCTGCCATGGATAGCTAGGGGGGGACTTGAGCTGCGGCGGATCGATCTTGAACCACTGCTCACTTTGTGTCCTCAATATTTTCTGCGCCTTAGGCCGACTCTCTTTTGCCCTCTCATCTGTGCAGCTTGCAGAGATGAAAAAGAGCAAACCAAAGAGGGTATTTTTGCCCATTTTTTACCTATTGCCTCATTAAAAAAATTAAAAAAATTCATAGCCTAAGGATTTGCTTGATGGAATGGCTTGCCCCTTTCAATCTCATCTTCTTCGATTTCGATGGACTCTTGGTCGATACAGAGCCGTTGCAATTTCTCGCCTATCAAAAAGCTTTAGCCGATCGCGGCTGTCAGTTAGAGTGGAGCTTTGCCGATTACTGCCAGACGGCTCATCGCTCTGCTACAAGCTTTAAAGAGGCAGTTTATCAGATTTTTCCCCATTTGCAAGGCTCTTTAGATTGGAAGGATCTGTATGCTGAAAAAAAAGGGATCTACCTTTCCCTGCTCAAAACCGAACCTCTCTCTTTAATGCACGGAGTTGAGCCCCTTTTAGAGTGGGTTGAAAAGGCAGGAAAACGCGCTGTTGTCGTCACCCATTCCAGCCAAGAGTGCACTTGGCAAGTGCGCCGCAGGCTGCCAGCCTTGAGCTCCATTTCCCATTGGGTGACCCGAGAAGATTATTCTCAGCCAAAGCCCTTTCCCGATGGCTATCTAAAGGGGATGGAGCTCTATGGACATCCAAAGATGAAGGCAATTGGCTTTGAAGACTCTCCGCGTGGCGTGCGAGCGCTGTTGCAAACCTCGATTCAGCCCATGCTAATCTGTAAACAGCATCTTCTAGGTCTTGGCTACCGGGACCTGCTCCTTCAGCAAGCCCATCCGGGCCGCCAAGTGCCCCACTATCAGACTTTTCTCGACGCCAACTTTTAGGCTTCTTACACTAAAGGCAAAGAAGGGAAAGAAAATTCCTTTGGCGTCAGC
>JARBTN010000018.1 GCA_029240195.1 Chlamydiales bacterium | reverse complement strand
AATTTTATTTCGGCTGGCGGGAAAAAGGAAATTTCGGTATTAAACGTCGACTATTCACTCAAGTAGAAAATCCCCCCATCCCTTAAGGTTTTCCAGGAGGCTGCACAATGACGTCGCCGTTTCAAAAATTAGAATTCCTCAATGGGCTCTATGTCTTTACAAATGTAGGCTTTTTGCTTATGGCTTATTACCGCATTGAAGAGACTCTGCCATTTGTGATTGTTGCCTCCGGCATCATTGGTCTAGCCTACTTTGTAAGGCGCGCGCTCCATCAATTGACTGGGGGATAGATTGAAGGGCCGGAATTTCTGCCGCAGACGTATTTGCCATGCAGCAGCGGGTGCGGCGGATGTTAAGGCAGTTTGGCAAATAGCTCCAAGCATTCCTTATAGAAGGCATCGCCGGCGCGCTCTTTAAGGTCCAAAGCATCCTGGGCCAGCTGATGTATCCGTCGCTCTAACTCGGCCTTTGTGACTTGTTTAGGTTGCCAAGCAGATGTTGAATTGGCAATAGGCTCGCCGCCCTGTAGCCGGGTCTTGAATGCTCTCACCTGCCTTTTTAGAAGGTTTAAGCGATAGCGCTCTTTTTCTAAGGGGTGCTTTAATAGCTCGTGATCGATTTCTTCTTTGAGAAATGAGGCTAGCTCCTCCATCTTCTCCCACTCAGGGCTATGGTCTTTTTTCAATGCCTTCTGATCTATCTTAAGCTCTCTTCGCGCCTCATAGGAGAGCAGATCAAACTTGAAAACGAATGCCAAAAGGTCTTGGCAGGCTTCTAAAAGAGGCTTTTCAGCCTTCGGAGAGCTAAATGGCGCCCCTTCTCTAATGGTCATCATCGCTAGCACCTCAGCGTTTAACATTTGGTAGTGTATTAATCTATCCTAAGTTATATTCGGTAATATTTTCTAGATACAGGGAAAACTCGTTAAAAGCCCAATTCCTATCCTCCGATCAAAGAGAGAATAATAGGCCAAATAGAGAGGCCTAAATATTTAAGCGCTAAACAGGATATAGGAAATTGGGTTTAAAAACCAATTTGCCACTCAGGAATGCAATGATGAGTTTAAAGAGAAAGTTTGACCTCGCTGTCTTAGGTGGCGGCCCAGGAGGATATCCGGCAGCCATCAAAGCGGCTCAGGCGGGTTTATCTGTTGTCTTAATCGAAGCGGGGCTGCTCGGCGGCACTTGCCTCAACTGGGGATGCATCCCCACCAAATCGCTCATTGCTAGCGCAAAACCGGTCAGTGAGCTGGAAAAAGCCATCAAGCGGGGCATCTTACAAGGCTCCTTTTCGATCGACTTCGCCAAGATGCAAGAGCAGATGGACCAGGTGGTTACGACCATGCGCCAGCAGCTCAAGACATTGATCGAAGCGCACGGTGTGACGATTGTTTCAGGCTATGGACGCTTCCTCTCGCCAAATGAAATCAAGGTCAGCGGCGACTCCCCCTGCCTGATCGAGGCCAAAAATACTATCATCGCCACCGGCTCCAAGCCTCGCTCGATTGCGCAATTCCCCTTCGACCATGAAAAGGTGTTGAGCTCTGACTCCATCTTATCCTTAAAAAAGTTGCCCAAGCGGCTGGCGATTATCGGCGGCGGCGTGATTGGCTGCGAGTTTGCCTCCCTTTACCAAACGCTAGGTGTGGAAGTGAGCGTGTTAGAGGCGATGGATCGGCTGATTCCCATGGAGTGCCCGACCCTTTCTGAAGCGTTGGCCGCCTCGTTTAAGACAAGGGGCATCGCTGTCAAGACAAGTGTGCGCGTGGAGGGAATTGACCGCTCTAGCGAGGGGCTTTCGGTTCGTTTAGCGGGAGCTAATCCCATCGCTGCCGATTTGGCTTTGGTTGCCGTCGGCCGCAGCCTCAACAGCAATGACATCGGTTTAGAGAAAGCGGGCGTTTTTGCTGATTCAAGAGGCGCTATTGGCGTCAATGACGCTATGCAGACAAGCGTTCCCGGCATCTATGCGATCGGCGATGTCACCGCTAAATTCATGCTGGCCCATGTCGCCACTCACCAAGGACTGATTGCCGTCGACCATATCTTAGGCCATGATGTTCAAATGAATTACCGAGCCATCCCTTCGGTCATCTTCACGCAGCCAGAGCTAGCTAGCGTCGGCTCCAGCCTAGAGCAGGCCAAAAAAGAGGGCAAAGATGCCTATGTCGGCGCATTTCCCTTTCAAGCGCTGGGCAAAGCTCAGGCCTCTTACAGTGCAGATGGCTTTGCACAGATTGTCGTCGACCGCAAGACACAAGAAATTCTCGGGGCCCAAGTGGCCGGACTTGATGCCGCGACGCTGATTGCCGAGATGGGATTGGCCATTGCTAACGAGCTGACGCTCGAATCGATCACTGATACCGTCCATGCCCATCCCACGATGGCCGAAGCTTGGGTGGAGTCGGCCTTTATGGCGCAAGGGCTCCCTTTGCACTTGCCCCCCATGAACCGCAAAAAAACTCTCAAGTGAGCGATGATGGAGCAAAACCCGTCTGACCGCTTCAATGCGGCCCCTCGCCTGCCCAAACGCTTAAACGTGCTGCCGCCCAATCCGGAGGCGCTCAAAGAGCCTTCAGCCACTCACCCCGGCCGATTCCCCTCCTGGCTGCACCGCTCCCTCCCCAAAGGGGCGGCCCTTGTCAAGACGAGTGACCTTTTGAGCCAAAATCGCCTGCACACAGTCTGTGAAGAGGCCAAATGCCCCAACTTGCTGGAGTGCTACTCTAAGCAGACGGCGACCTTTTTGGTGATGGGGCGCGAGTGCACGCGCAGCTGCGGATTTTGCGACATTGCTTATAGCAAAAAACCCAAAGAGCTGGATCCCGGTGAGCCAGATCGGGTGGCCGCATCGGCTCTTGCTTTGAATCTAAAGCATGTCGTGGTGACCATGGTTGCGCGCGATGATCTGGCCGATGGCGGCGCCGCCCATCTGGCCGCTATCTTGGGGGCGCTAAAGAGGACGCTGCCGGCATCCACTTTGGAAGTGCTCACCTCTGATTTTTCCGGGCGATTGCCGTCGATCGACACCGTGCTGGAAGCAGGTCCCCAGATTTTTAACCACAATATCGAGACAGTAGCTCGCCTCTCCCCGTCTGTCCGTCATCAGGCCACCTATGAGCGCTCCTTATCAATCCTCTCCTATGTCAAGGGAAAGGGCAGGGCGCTCGTCAAATCGGGTCTGATGGTGGGCCTCGGCGAGACGGAATCCGAGGTTTTTGCTGCTTTAGATGATCTTAAAAGAATAGGCGTCGATATCGTCACCATCGGGCAATACCTCCAGCCAAATTTTAAAAAATTGGCCGTCAAGGCCTTCATCCCGCCTGATGCCTTTGCCAAATATGAAAAGTATGGGCAGTCCATCGGCTTAAAATACATTTACGCTGGCCCCTTTATCCGCTCTAGCTACAACGCTGGGGTTGTCTTTGAACAGTCACAACACACACTCCTTATTGAAAGTTTATGAAAGAAAAATCAGAATTTAAGCTCCATGAGCTATTTCAAGCCGATCGCTCTCTCACCTCTTCGGAAGAGGCGGAAGCGGCCCCTTTAGACGATTCCTTCTATCTCGTCGACAGTGAAGATATCGCTATCATCATGCACCGCGATGCTCACTTTAGCGGCAGCTTTCCCCTCATGCTCGAATACTACTTAAAAGAGGGGCGCGGCGCGCAAGAAGACTTCTCCTTGGAGAGGATTGAAGCGCTGCATGCCCTGGAGGGTTCCAGCCAAAAGAATATGGCCTCTTATCTGCTTTCTGGCATGCATATCGACCGCATTGCCGCCGCCCGCCAGGCGTATAAGAGCTTAAAAGATGTCTACACGGGAGATGACGCTTCTCCCGCTCAGGCGATTGCCGACCTCATCCTCTATGAAGAGGAAGATTCCATTGAGCTCTGCCAAAAAGTGGTGGCGTACGGTTCTAAAATCGTTCCCCTCCTCATCTCTCTTCTACAGTCAAATGATTTTTCCGATCCCTTGTTCCCAGGCTATGGAGAAGCGCCAATGCTTGCCGCCCTCTGCCTTGGCAAAATTAAAGACCCGCAGGCCATCAAGCCTCTCTTCTCTTTGCTTGGTCAAGATGACTTCATCTTTGAGGAGATGCTCTTAGATGCCCTCACACAAATTGGGGCGCCAGCGCAAGAATTTTTGCTCAAGCAGCTGTTGCACCGCCCGTTCACAGCCGATAACGAGAGAGCAGCCATGGCGCTCGCTCGCTTTGCCGAATACCCAAATGTCTATGAAGCGGCCAAAGCGCTCTTTTTTGCTGAGGAAAACTGGGCTCACGAGTCTTTTCTTTTCTATCTCTTATTGATCCTGCTAAATTCTAAATCGAGCTTTGCCTCTCTTCAAGAGCGCTTTAAAGCCCTCTTGGAAAATCCTCATTTCCCTGATGCTCTCAAAGAAGAGATTCGCCTCTATCTATAGGATTGTGATTGGGCGGCTCAAAAAGCGGCTGCCTATTCGACTTATTCTTTACGAAAAGGGGAAAGGCTTTCAGCCTCTCCCCTTGAATATGTGCCTTAAATTCCCTCTCTCCCCTAAAGTGAAACCAATATATTTGAACCCTATTTTAAATAGATTTTATCGTGTTTAATTGACTTTTTATTGATTTAGATTTAAAATATGTTTTATTTTTTACTTAAATTTTCAAAAAGGATCCGTATATGAATGGTGCCAATCATGTCTTTGATCAACTGCCGCCTGAAATGTGGACTCAAGTTCTCAGTTCGCTTTCGCGCCACAGTTGCTTGACGTTTCGCTCTCTCAACTCCACCTTTAAAACTGAGATAGACCCGCTTATTTTGGATCGGGAAACGCGGCAGCTAAATTTTTTTATTGAGCAATTAGGCGCAACCTGTTCTTTGGATGAAGAACAATTGAGGCCATTGAAAGCCATCTCTTTTCAGCAAGTGGATGAGCTTTTTAATCAAGTCTTCATCATTGAACAGGTGGCTCGCCCCCTATTAAAAGGTAAAAACGAAGAAGAGCTCCTTCACTTTTCTCTCCAGCTCTTAAAAGAATCGCAAATTGATCGCTCTTATGCCCATCTGGCAATTTTAGCGGCCTTTGATCGCTATGCTTGTAATGCTAAGTACATGACAGGTTACAGCCGTAACAATTGGATTGAAGACCAAGAGCCCCTTTATCGCGATATGGCTAAAAAATTCATGGAGGAAGGGCTGGTTGGTGAATCTGTAGCCTTGATGGAGTTTGGAACTCTCAATGGCAAACATCGTTTTGTCGATGGCCACTTTGAGAGCGCCCGCAAAAGAAAAGACCTCTCTTTGATGATAAAGCTGATTCCTTATGCTGGCAGCCCTTATAAAAAGAATAACTTAGTGGACGAGTGCTTAGAAAAAATCAAGCGGACAAATGAGTCTGAACAAAAAATATGGGCGGAGAAGCTGGCAAAAGCAAAGGCAAAGAATGTTCAGCTCCATCCCCTATTTCAACACAAAAATGAGGTGCACGCCTTGGCTCGTTTAGAACCTGTAAAGCCTCGTAGCGAGCCTTTTCCTGAAAATATGTGGAATTTTTAAGCCCCGCTCCTATCATGATGGGGGCTTGAGTCATCTTAATGACCCATGCTCAACTTTGAGTCCATTGAAAGCCCTGCACAGAGAGATTTTGTTGAAAAAAGTTAGAGGGGCTTGGCTGGCCGATAGGGCTTAGAATTGAGGAAGGGCGCGTCAGCGTGCTGAAGCAGTTCAAAGTCGCCGGCGCTGTCTCCATAAGCAAAGAGGTAGTCGTAGGCAGGGCCCTCTTGCAATAGGCGGATCACCTTTTCCTGGCCGCGGCAGTTTTCCCCCTTTAATCTGCCTGTCAGGCAGTTTTTGGCATCTAATTCCAGCTCCGAGCAGATCACCTGTTGAAAGCCGTATTCTTTAGCAAAAGCTGAAAGGTAGAGGTCTGTGGATGCAGAGATCACAATCAAAGAGTGCCCTTGCTGCCGATGCCAATTGATTCTAGCCAGCGCTTCTTTTCGGAGCTGCCTTTTTAAAGGGCCGCGGGCAAATTCAGCCCCCAGCTGGCGGAGGCTGTCGATCGATTTGCCCTTTAAAAAGTGAGAGAGTATTTTTTCTTTGATGGCGCGGCGATCTAGCTGCCCCATTTGATAAGCTAAAAGTAGAGGGAGCAGCTTGAGCAGATTCCATAGGGTATAGAATTTGCCAAAGGCATAGAAAAAAAAGTAGATGAGGCAGTCTCTTTTGCTGATGGTGCCATCGAAATCGAAAGCGGCGAGGATGTTTTTGGGTGCGGGCATCGTTCCTTTAAAAACTCTTGAATTGCGCTTCTTTTTCTATTTTGTTACTCTATTTATTTAATGTTTGTAATATAGTCAATGTTTGTTGTCTACCAATATCAGTGAAACTTGAATGGTCAGCGAAGGGGCTCTAAGCATGGGAAAGAAGATCTTGGTGACCGGGGCCGCCGGCTTCATCGGAATGCACACAGCGCTCGCTTTAAAGGAACGAGGCGATTTCGTCTTGGGACTCGACAATTTTAATAGCTACTACGACGTCTCCTTGAAGAGAAAGCGAGCCGAACAGCTGCAAGAACGGGGCATTTCGATTGCCGCTGGCGACATCACCAATTTGGAGCTGATGCTGCAGCTCGTCGACCAGCATCAAATCACCCACGTGGTGCATCTGGCAGCGCAAGCTGGCGTGCGCTATTCGCTGAGCTGCCCTGAAGCCTATATTGAGTCGAATATCTTAGGCTTTTTAAAGGTGCTGGAGCTCTGCCGCGCCCGCTCCCTTTACTTGACCTATGCCTCAAGCTCTTCTGTCTATGGCTTAAACCGGGAAATCCCCTTTTCCATTGAAGAGCGCACCGACCGGCAGGCTAGCTTGTATGGCGTGACTAAAAAGAGCAATGAATTGATGGCAGCGACTTACCACCACCTCTATGGATTGCCTGTCACGGGGTTGCGCTTTTTCACAGTCTATGGACCCTGGGGCCGGCCTGATATGGCCTATTTTTCCTTCACCGAGGCCATTTGTGCCGGGCGGCCCATTGACCTTTACAACTTTGGCCAGATGCGCCGCGATTTCACTTATATCGATGATATTGTCAGCGGCATCATCGCCTCAGTCGACTATGAAGGGGCGCTGGAGATTTTTAACCTGGGCAATAGCCAGCCAGAACCTTTAAGCCAGCTCGTGGCCATTTTGGAAGAGGAGCTCGGCAAAAAAGCTGTGCAGAACCTGTTGCCTATGCAGCCAGGCGATGTGCTCGAGACATACGCCGACTTAAAAGAGAGCCAGTTAAAACTTGGCTACGCGCCAAAAACTTGCCTCAGGGCGGGATTGCAGTCTTTTGTCGCCTGGTATAAAAAAGAATACAGAGTATAGATCACGCGTAGCGAAGGATTTTTTTGCCGATTTTTCAGCTAAATTGTAAAGAAGACCCTTGAATAACAAAAAAATAACAGTGTAAGATCAGCTTTTATTGCTCCATAGATCAGTCGCCTTAGTGCTTTAAAGGCTTAACCAGGAATGGCCTACGATGAAGAAATGCTTCCTTTCACTTTTCTCCCCTCTCATCTGCCTTCTTTTTTGCAGCTTCAATCAAGAAGAAAAAGTTGCTGCAGACGGCATTGTCCGCTCTTATCTGGCACCCCTTTTGAAAAAAGAGCGGCTAGAATGCTCCTCTTTAGACTGGCAGATGCAGGGAGATAAAATCCGCGGCGTCCATATCCAATTAGAGTCGCACCGCTCCTATGGCCTGGATCAGGCTCGGGAACTGATCGTCGATTGCGCCGATGAATTGCTCTACCGCCTGAATCGCGATAAGCGCATGATCCCTTTTCTGACCAACCACCCTTTTTCTGAAAATCAGCTGCAGATGGCCATCTTCTTCAAGGGCTTTGAAGGCAAATACTTGAAGACCGATGCCATGGAGCTAGTTGCTTTGCAACAAGGAAAAGTCAAGTTCTACGCCCATAACTCCGAGTTCTTTCAACTAAACAGCCTCAAAGATCAAGAAGATTTTAAAGAGAGCATGCGCTTAGTGGGAAATCAGAGTATGACGCAGCCAGTCAAGCCCGGGCCCCATAATCAAAAAGAGGCCTTTTTCTTAGACAAAGTTGCTGTGGCCAATGCAGAATTTTTCCAAGAGCAAAAAGAGAGGGCCGTTCTCAGGGAGTCGCTAGCGCCTACAGAAGAGAGCGAATTATTAGTGGTCAATGAGCCGCGCGCTCAAGTAGAAGATCGGACAAACCTTTGGTTTCCTCAGCCCTTAAATCGAAAAAAACCCGACAGCGTGCAGATCATCGAATACCTAGAGGCGCCGACCGATAGCCTCATCGTCGATCTAAATACCGGAAAATTCCACACGGAAAAAAGCGCAGAACAGCTCGGCCGAAAGATTCGGCAAAGTTCAGAGCGCCGCTATGCCGGCAATGCGATCCCCTCTTTTTCAGAGGCTGAGCCATCTTTAGCTGTGGCCAATTCCTCCTCTTATCTAGAAGCGGTCCCCTTTAGCTGGCTGCCCAAGCCTGTCTCTGAAAAAAAAGGTTTGGAAGTGCGCCATGACCCTGAGTTTTGGGTTGCAGCTCCTCTGGCTAATGCCGAAAGCGAGCAACTTTTAGTGCTACAAGAAGGGCCAGGTCGAAGGATGGATTTGGCTGATTGCAGTGATGAATTTCTCTCGATCGCCAGCGACCCCTCTTATAAAATTGGCTTTTCGTCCGATTGGTTCCTGATCGATGAGGCCGGCGCGTTGGATATGGCTGCAGAAGGCGCCTCTCGCCTTGAATTGGCTTCTGAAGAGGGCCTTTTAAATGCAGAACCGGACCTATTGAAAGAGGCCTCTGATCCTTTGACAGAGCTGCAAGTGGCCGAAGTGGAAGGCAACGCGTCTCCTGCTGATTCTTTAGCGTTTAAACCCTTCAATGAAGGGGGTGAGCGCACCTCTTTGGCAAGCGATGAAGCTCCTCAGCTGGAGCCGCTCTTAGAGATGGCTGCCGTGGACGATGCCGCAGCCCAACAAGCGCAAGCACATATGCAAGAGCAAATGCAAGGGCAGTCCACAAGTGAGCCTAAATCTGAATTGGTGAACTCCACTGCCGAACCCTCCTCGCAAAAGCTCACCAGCCCCGGAAGCTCAGATGAAGCAGAAGACCCGATCCCCTATTTAAAGAGAGATGTTTGGCATGCTAAGCCGCCCGCTGACCTCGAAGAAGGAACGGTTCATGAAAAAGATCTCCAGCCTTCTGAAAAAGTAGAACCTGCCGTTTCTTTAGAAGAACCGGCTTCAAAAGAAGAAGTGAGCCCGGAAGAGGCTGGCAAAGAAGAGATTGCTTTGGAGAGTCCTCAAAACCGGCCTATCTTAAAGCTTGAAGAGGCTTCCCAGCTTAAAGAGGCTTCCCAGCCTGTAGAGGCTTCCCAGCCTGTAGAGGCTTCCCAGCTTGAAGAGGCTTCCCAGCTCGTAGAGGGAGAGCCGGCAAAGAGCGAAGAGCCTTCTTCCATTTCTCTGCCGTCACATTCCCCTTCTAGCACGGACAAGGGGCCAGATGCGCCAGATGTGCCAGATGCGCCAGATGCGTCAACCTTGCCAGAGCCGCAAGACGCCAGCCAACCGGAAGAACAGGGCGCTGCCGCAGAGAATTTAGCAAAACCTTTGGCAGCAGAGCCTTTAGAGACAACCGAGCCCACAGAAGGCGAGATCAAGAGAGAAGAGCCCGATGCTCTTTTTCGTGAGACTCTGCCTCAACCAGACGAAGAAATTGCCTGCGACGAAGAAATTGCCACCGAGGATGATGAAAGCCAGGCCCCGGTCGAGGCGGAAATGGCCCTTGCTGAGGACAATGCAGCTGAAGAAGACCATTCCAATGTGGGCATACTAGAAGAGGGGCAAGAAGCAACCGCTTGTGACACAGAAAAAACAGATGCCTCCCCCTCATTGGGAGCCGAGATCTCAGCCCCTATGCTAGGCGAATCGCCGCCAGATCAGGGGAGCTTACAAGTGTCTCTCACTACACGGGTCATCCGCAGAAAATAAGGCGCCAACATTTTTGCCTTTTCTTTGAGCAATCCCGACCCGACTTAAAACCCTTTGGGCCATATAAGTCGGGTCGGGATTTTTTTTTAATATTTTGCGTGCCTTTTTTAATCGAAATCGCTACATACCAAACCATAGGGAGTGTTGAAAAGTAAGTGCTCAAAGTGCGTATAGCCCGTTTAAAATCAGGCTTTAAGTGAAAATGCCTTTTAAGCACTATGACCCCCCCTCCATCTGATATCACCTAAACTAGAGAGGGCCACCATGAAAAACAAAAAATCTTTGCTCAGCAAAAGACGGATTGCCGCTTATTCCCTGAGCCTGGCTTTATTCAATTTCGCTTTATCTCCCCTTTCTTTAGAAGGAACGGAAGATGATTATGGGTATTACTCTTTAGAGTATTCAGACTGTGATGAGGGAGATCATTCTTTAGAGGCCAAGGGCAAACTGATGGCAGATGCGCTAGAGAGTAGACCTAGATATGCACTGCCCCAAGAAGGACAAGAGGCCTTACAAGGCGCTTTAAAAGATGCCATATCGCCCAAGGCACATGAAAAGATACAAAAGCAGCAGAAGGAAAAGAAGTAGGCAAAAAAGACTTTAACGAACTCCATCTCCTTTCAAAGGGCCCTTTCTGATGCACGTTAGAAAATGGCCCTTTTCTTTGTCCCCTTCAAAACCTACAGAGCTAGCACTGCAAAAGCTTTTTAAAACGTGCAGAAAAATTCGATTGCTGTCTGCCTGCACTTAATGCTGGTTAAAAAAGAGCCGCTCCTATATCTCAAGAAGGATAAACTCTATTTTTTCAAGCGATTTTAAGCCCTTTTTCCATTCCTCCGAGGAGCACATGCCCCTATCTTTAGATGCCATCTTAAAAAAAGAGATCACAGTCGGCGTCATCGGCCTTGGCTATGTGGGGCTTCCCCTTTCGCTTGTTTTTGCCGAAGGGCAAGTTAAGACGCTGGGCTTTGATATTGATTTAGATAAGGTTCGCTCCCTTGAGCAAAGGGAGAGCTACATGCGCCACATCTCCTCGGAGCGGCTGCAAGAGGCCTCGGCCGCCGGCTTATTTGCTGCCACAGCGGATTTTTCCCGCGTCAAAGAATGCTCGGCCCTTTTAATCTGCGTGCCTACACCGCTCGATCGCTCCCTTCAGCCCGATCTTTGTTACATTGAGATGACAGCAAAGGCTATTGCGCCTCACTTGCAGCCCGATACCTTAGTGGTCCTAGAGAGCACAACATGGCCCGGTACGACAGAAGAGATCTTGATCCCCTTGCTTGAGCAGGGAAGCGCTTTAAAAGTGCAAAATGGCCTCTATGTCGCCTTTAGCCCTGAAAGAGAGGACCCAGGCAATCGGCAATTTTCCACCAAGCAGATTCCAAAGCTCGTCGGCGGAATCGATGCGAAGAGCTTACAGCTGGCCGAGCGGCTCTATCAGCAGGTGTTTGATACGGTGATCCCTTTGAGCAGTCTCAAAATTGCTGAGTCGGCAAAACTTGTGGAAAATGTCTTTCGTTCTGTCAATATCGCTCTAGTCAATGAATTGAAGATGATCTTTGACAAGATGGGCATCGATGTCTGGCAAGTGTTAGAGGCTGCTTCCTCCAAGCCTTTTGGCTATATGCCCTTTTGGCCGGGACCAGGCCTTGGCGGCCATTGCATCCCCATCGATCCCTTCTATCTCTCTTGGAGCGCCAAAAAAGCAGGCATCTCCTCTCATTTCATCGAATTGGCCGGAGAAATTAACCGCTCCATGCCTCTTTGGGTCATTTCCAAGGTGCAAGATTGCCTAAATCAAAGAGGAAAAACGCTTTTAAGCGCCCGCATTCTGGTCTTAGGGCTAGCTTATAAAGAAAATATCGATGACATGCGCGAGAGCCCCAGCCTCAAGCTGATCGATCTCTTAGAGGAAAAGGGGGCTTTAGTCTCCTACCACGATCCGTACATCTTGGAAATTGGCGCCAGCCGCGAATATGGGCATTTGAGCGGGCGCAAAAGCCAGCCGATCAGCGCCGATTACGATTGTTTTATCCTCGCGACAAAGCATAGCTGCTTCTCACCTGAAGAGATCCTTGGCTGCCAAGTGCCGATCATCGACACGCGGCACGCTTTTTCCCCCCACGAGAATGTCATCCCTGCCTAAAATCGATCTAAAACTTTTGATTCAGAGCACTGTTCTTCATGCCCTCTCGTAGTGCTGAAACTGGTTAAAAAAAAATTCCTCTTTTGCACGTTTGCCCCTTCTCTCTAAACATCTGATAGGTTATATTCAATTGGCTTACAGGTCATGGAGAGCTTCAGCTGTGTTTTGAAATAAGCCTTTGCGATTAAAGAGCAAAGAAAATAGATTAAGGATGGTTTGGCAGAAGTTGAGCCTTAGGCCAATTATCCTTATAGATAGATCTGGAAGTTGTTGGGGATTATTGAGGGTTATGGATTTTATCGATTTAAAAAGACAATACATTGCATACCAAGCTGACATCCATTCGCTCATCGAGCGCGTTCTTGCTTCAGCGCATTTTATCATGGGCGCCGAAGTCTTTGAATTAGAAGCTGTCTTAGCGGAGTTCATCGGAGTCAAGCACTGCATCACCGCCTCGAGCGGCACAGATACTTTGCAAATGGCTCTCATGGCTCTCGACATAGGCCCTGGAGATGAAGTGATCACCACTCCCTTTACCTGGATCAGCACAGCTGAAGCGATTGCTCTGGTGGGAGCCACCCCTGTCTTTGTCGACATCGACCCAAAGACATACTTGATCGACATCGAACTCATTGAAAATGCCATCACCGACCAGACCAAAGCGATCATGCCTGTCAGCCTCTTCGGTCAGATGCCCGATATGGCTAAGATCAACGCTCTGGCCAATAAGTATGGGCTGGCCGTCATCGAAGATGGGGCACAGAGCTTTGGAGCCATGCAGCGCGGTGTCAAAAGCCTTGGCGCTTCTTTGATCGGTTCCACAAGCTTCTATCCGGCAAAACCTTTTGGCTGCTATGGAGATGGGGGCGCCCTTTTTACCGATGACGATGCCCTCGCCGAAAAGCTGCGCGCCATCAGATCCCACGGCGGCAATGTGCGCGATCATCACCTCTATATTGGGATGAATGGACGCTTTGACACCTTGCAAGCGGCAGTATTGCTGGCCAAGTTCCCCTATCTGCAGACTGAAATCCGCTGCCGTGAAGACATTGCCGAAATTTACAATGCTGCCTTCAAAGACCTCTGCCAAATTCCAGTCACTTTGGAGGGCAATACCCATATCTACGCCCAATACACCATTCAGGTGAAAAACCGGGACTATCTCCAGGCTCTGCTCAAGGAAAAGCGGATCCCGACCATGATCTACTATCCAAAATCCATTCATGAGCAGCCAGCTTTTTCCTATCTTGGATATCGCGATGAAGATCTCCCAAATGCTGTGAGAGTTTCTCGCCAGGTGATCAGCCTCCCCCTCCACCCCTTCTTAAGAGAAGAAGAAGTACAAAAGGTGGTGGATGGTGCCAAGCAAGCTCTCTTTGAAGCGGGATGCATGCTTTAGAGAACAACCAATCAATTTTTAAATCATCAGGGGCCTTAAGCCCCTTTTCAACAGAGTTTTATCGAGTATAATAGAGGATAGGATGAGCGAGGTTAAATATCGAAGAGAAGTCGCTTTAGTGGGTGTAGGGCGTTGGGGAAAGAATATAGCGCGCAATCTACAAGCGTTGAATGCTCTTCATACGATTTGTGATACCAACCATCACTCAGCCCTTTCAAAACAAGACTATCCCGACGTTGCTTTGACAAGCGATTACCAGGCGGTGCTCGACCATCCTAAAATTAAGCAGGTGATGATTGCCACACCTCCGATCTCGCACTATGAGCTAGCTAAGAGAGCTCTCTTTGCCGGCAAAGATGTCTATGTCGAGAAGCCTCTTTGCCTCAATTATAAAGAGGGGCAGGAATTGATCGAAATCGCCCATCGCCTTGGGCGGATTTTAATGGTCGGCCACCTCCTGCATTACCACCCCTATGTGCGCAAAGTTCAAGAGATGGTGGGCAGTGCAGAGATTGGAAAAGTGCAATACATCGTCTCTAATCGCTTGAATCTAGGCAGCTTTCGCCTGGAGGAAAATGCGCTCTGGAATTTTGCCCCTCATGATATCTCTGTGATCTTATCTCTTGTTGGCTTTCAGCTGCCGGAAAAGGTGCGCTGCACAGGAGCTTCTTATATCTCCAAAGGGATTGTAGATAAGAGTTTGACCACATTATCTTTTGCCGATGACGTGCGCGCCCATATCTATGTCAGCTGGCTGAATCCCTTTAAGGAACAAAAATTGACTGTCGTCGGCTCCTCCGGGATGCTCGTCTTTGACGACACTCAAGATTGGGACCATAAGCTCACCCTCTATCGCAACCTCGTCACTTGGGTGGATGAGACCATCCCCATTTCCAATGAAGCGATCCCGGAGCCGATTATTGTGCCTAGGCTAGAGCCCCTTCGCGAAGAATGCCGCCATTTCCTCGACTGCTGCTACCAGCGGGTCTCTCCAAAGACGGATGGCGTCGAGGGTTTGAGAGTCTTGCAAGTGTTAGAGGCCGCTCAAGCCAGCCTTAATGAAGATGGCGAAGTTAAGACCCCTTAAGCTTAAAGAAGGAAGGGCTTTTCTCTTTTTCACAAAGAAATGCCGAAAAAAGCATCCGCTTTTTTCGGCATTTTTCTTTTTGCTCCTCTTACATCTGAGTGCAGGTGCCGTCGATGATATCGCCAAGCACTTGGCTATTATCCCTTAAGATCACTTCGCCCTTTCCTTCTAAGAAAATGATGTCATGATCGACAATCGTATTTCCTCTGAGCTCAATTGTCTGGGTGATCTTATCGTCGGGGGTAAAGCGCACTTCGATGGAGTCGATAGAGCAGGAGAAAAAGGTTGCTTCCTTGACGCAGAGGGCGACCTTTTTCTTTAATGTGCAGTTTGAGCAGCTGAGCGCTCCATTGAGTTCAATTTCTTCGTTCACCACGCAGGTATCTAACGTTGCCGTTCCATTGATATGAAGGCTGCCTATCGTCGCATTGATGGCGTCGAGAGAGCCATTGATGAAGATGGCGTCTGGAACATTTGTCCCGTCTAAAGTGACGTGGCCATTCGCCCGTATTTCGTGCACACTTTCAGCGCCATAGTGGAAGCAGTCAGCTCGGAATAAGAGGTAGGGATTGTGGGCCGCGGAAAGGGGGCTGCTTATGGCTATTAAGGAAAACAATAAGTAAAAATAAGACATGGAAATCTCCGTAAAAAAAAGTTTTTATCATAGGTGTTCTATTTTCTTAATGATAAAGAAAATAGCCATTAAATGGTACCCCGAGGGTTTTATTTTAACAGCCATAGAAAAATTTTCTAGCATACAGCATCTTATTTTGTCGGTTGTATAAGCGAAGCTCTATTAGCTGCCCTTTTCCATTGTAGAGCTCTTGTTGGCGCATGTGAAAGGGGTCTAAGCGCTCTTTTAGCAAGAGGAGCTGTCCAAGTGCATCTTTTTTCGTATGCCCATAACCTATATCGGTTTCAGCTTTTGAAAAATTAAGTGTTAAAATGGGCAGCGAGGCGCTGTCATAATGCGTCTCTAAAATGAGGGGGGGACAATCAGCCCCGGTGTAGAAAAAGGTCTGGGTTTGGTTGCCTAGCAGATCATAGACAAAGCATGTCTTAGAGTTAATTTGCCCAAAGGCATCTTCTTCCCTCTTTTCGATGACCCTTCCTAGCCGGTCAACGATTTCAAAGGAGGCAATGTAATCATCAGGGCCGCTGCCAAAAAAATGGCGCGTCTCTTGCCGGCGGTTTAGGGTGTCATAGTGATAGGTGGTGCGCCGCGTATCAGACCCTTTGGCTGCCACTTCCAAGCGCTCCACTAAGCATAAAGCTGCGTTGAATCGGTAATGGCAGGAGCTCTGCTCTTTTTTTTTCTCTATCAAGTGAAAGGCGTCGTAGTGGTAGGTCGTTTTTTTGAAGGGCGAGATTGGGTCGAGCCAGGTCTCTTTTTTGATCAGGCGGTGGAGAGGATCGTAGGTGAAGCGGGTGAGAGATGCCCCTTTAGAGCGCTCTTTTAATTCTCCCTTTTCCCAAAGCTCTTCTACAAGGTTGGGGTAGGTGATGCGCTTTTTGTCCCCTTCATAGGCGTAGCGGGTGACGGCTCCTTTGGCATCAGTTTTGAGCACGAGCTGGCCAAGCTTGTCATAGCGGTAGCGCTGCACCGGCCGCTCTGCGGTAGTGTCACTCTTTAATACCCAAGGCAGCATCTCTTCGATGAGGCGCCCCTCTTTGTCGTAACGGTAATCGGTGAGGCGCTGATAGGGGTCGACTGTGGAAAGAATGCGCCCTTCCTGATCACGAATGTATTGAGTCGTCTTTGTAAAGTATTCGTGGACTTCCTCTTCTAAAACCAGCCTGTTGGATTTGTCATAAGCGTAGGCGGTATAAAATGCGCTCCCATCGATCTCTTTGTGCACCAGGTTATTTTGCTCATCATACATGAAGCGGGTGATCTGTCCGAGGGGATTGCTTTCGCTGAGCAGGTTGCCTCTCTCATCGTAGGAGAACTGCCAGCAGTGGCGCCAGCGACCTTGGTTATCAAACTGTTCTTTTTTTAAGAGGCAATTTGCTTTGTCATAGGTCAAGATTTGTTTTTGCAAGAGCTTTTCTTGCCCCCCTTCCCCAGCTTGCCTATCAAGGTAGCTGGCGCTGTGCTCAACTTGTCGAAATGCCCCTTTTTCTCGATAGACCCAGCGCAAGAGGAGCCTTTGCTGCACGCCAAAGAGATCTTCTAGCTCAGAGCCCAATCCATCGTCGATGATTTTTAAGGTTAAGTACTCTCCCCGATAGATAGAAAACTCTCGCCTCTGCTTTCCCTCTGGAAGGGAGATCAGGCGCCTTTCAAGCCGCTCTTTGGCCCCTCCTTCTAAGTCGTCTGCCTGGTTGGAAAGCCCCCGCTCCGCAATGACAATGAATAGCAGGCAGCAGAAGGTAAGGAAGGTGCATTTCATAGAGGATCTCCTAGGGGGACTTTTCACTTCAAAAAAAGGGGCGCCCCATTAAAATTTTATCTTTGTTCCTTTTTGCATTGTTGCTATTCTCTGCTTAAAAATTTGCATTTCAAAACTGATTTCTTGGGAGAAGCATAAATGGATGAGCGGCAAAAATCAAGCAGCGGGGAACTTTGGCCCACCCCCATTCGAGCCGATTACCTCTCTAAAAGGCCTAGGCGCAACCGCAAGAATGCGCAGATGCGCGCGCTCATTCAAGAGACCCGGCTACATCCGTCGCACTTTGTCGCCCCGCTTTTTGTGTTGGAAGGGGAAAAGAGAAGAGAGGCCATCTCCAGCATGCCCGGCGTCGAACGCCTGTCTATCGACAACCTGTTAAAAGAAGTGGAAGAGCTGATGCGCCTCAATGTGCGCGCTGTCGACTTATTTTGCGTCACTCCAGAGTCTAAAAAAGATGCATCGGGCTCAGAAGGATACACTTCCAATAACTTGCTCCAGCAGGCCATCCGCGCCCTCAAAAAAGAATTTCCCGAGCTGTTGGTGATGGCGGATATCGCTTTAGACCCCTTTACCTCGCACGGGCACGATGGCATCATCGATAGTGAGGGCTATGTGCTCAATGATATCACGCTCTCAGCCTTGGCAAAGATGTCTTTGCTGGCCGCTGAGGCGGGGGTCGACATCGTCGCTCCAAGCGATATGATGGATGGAAGAGTGGCTTTTATCCGCGAGCAGCTCGATCAGGCCGGCTTCACCCAGGTAGGCATCTTGGCCTATTCGGCCAAATTTGCCTCGGCTTTTTACGGCCCTTTTCGCGATGCTTTGCAGTCGCAGCTAAAAGTTGGCGACAAGCAAAGCTACCAATTGAGCCCAGCAAATAGCCGGGAAGCTCTTTTAGAGGCTTTCTTAGATGAGGCTGAGAGCGCCGATCTCTTGCTTGTCAAGCCGGCTTTGCCTTATTTAGATATCTTGCATCAAATTAAAGAGCGGACGCTCTTGCCTGTTGGCGCTTATCAAGTCAGCGGAGAGTATGCGATGATACACGCCGCCGCTGAAAGAGGGTGGATTGATCGGGAAAAGGCCCTTTATGAGAGCTTGCTCAGCATCCGGCGCGCTGGAGCCGACTTCATCTTCACCTATGCCGCAAAGGAGATGGCTAAGATGCTTCTTGAAAAAGGGCTTTAACTGCGGTTCTTCTCGAGCAGCTTCATGTACTTATAGTACGCGGTATGCGCATTGTAGAGGGCAATGAAAAAGCCATTCTCTCCAGAGAGAAATCCCCTTTTTAAAAGGTAGCATTTGCAAAACGTCCAAACGGCATGGCTGATGGCCTTCCAAAGGGAGCTTTTCCTTTGCCCTTGGTATTGCTCAGCAAAAAGAGAGGAGTAAGTTTCCATCTTCTTTAAAAAGTCAGAGACATTTTGATAGGGATAGTGGCGGACGGCTCCCTTGAGGGGGACCACTTTTAGCTCAGAACAGATGATTCCTTCGTGGACGAGCGCCTCCGTAAATAATGTCTTGCGGCGATTGTAAAGGCGCACCTGCCAATCCGATCCCCAGCTGCCATAGCGGATCTCTTCGCCCCGGTAGACGTTATGGCGCTGGAAGGAATAGGCAGCGCCTGGATCGAGAGATAAAGAGAGAATTTCTTGAGCGAGCCCCTCTTCTAAGATCTCATCGCTATCGATTGAAAGCACCCAGTCAAAAGAGGCATGGGCTGCGGCAAAGTTATGCATCTTGCCAAAGCCGTTAAATGTGGTCTCGATCACTTTGACATTGTCAAATGAGCGGGCGATATTGAGTGTCTGATCGCTCGATCCGGAGTCGACGATTAGCACCTCCGGAAAGGCGCTGAGCGCTTTTAGGACCTCTTTTAAGTACTTTTCACTATTTTTTGTCAGAATATGGACGCTGATCACAGAGAGCTTCTCCCAAAAAGAAAGCCGTAGGGCAAGAATTCAAAAAAAGATAGTACCTTAAGAGGCATTAAAAAGAGAAGAGCCGTTATCTCTCTAAGTTATCGCCTACCCCCTATTGCGACTGATCAGCCTCGATGGCATAGATTTGATAGTCGATGGCTTTCAAGAATGCCTTTTCTAAGCCATTGATTTGCCTCAGTAAAGCTTCTTGCAATTGCTCCTCATGCTTCTGGGACATTCTCTTGCCTCTTCCCATGAAAGAAGAGAGCGCCTTAGCTAAAGAACAATTATATACCCTCTCCTCATACCATTTAAAAGCGACCCAGAAAGCGATGAGCTGCAAAGGGCGATTGCAACCTTTCTTGTGAAGCTTTATTTCTTGGCTATCTTCTTCTCTTTGCGTCAATTCCGGCCAACAGAGGAGTAAGTTTTCATGGAGCGTCTTTGCCAATAGCAAGTATTTAGAGTCATCGTCTAGGGCGATAGGAACGGGCACCAGCTTCAATTGGTTGGGAGTTAAAGATTGGATGTGAAATGCGTTCAAAAGAATGTTAGCTGAGTTTAGCTCTACGTTCAAATCGCTTGGCAAAGAAAAGGCTGCTAAAGCGTGTTCTAAATCCAAGCAGCTCTTTTGCGCGCCTTTATGAGACAGGATAGATTCCGTTTGTGTTGCCGCTGGCAAATTCTTAGGCGGGTATGCCCTTTTTGGAGTGAAAGGCTTTTTAGGGATCGCTTCTTTTCTAACCCGGGTTTGCAGAGTGATGCGCCGCCTAAGAGAGCCATCGACAGACTCGCTGAGAGTGTGGCTGGCCTTAAATAAAGGAGTCAGCTCATTTGAAAGGGCGGTGTTCAGCCTTTGATTGGCTACAGGCGTTAAGTGGCCGGGAGCTTCAGAGTCGGTTTGATAGAGTGCATGTTGAGTAAGGATACTGTTGTCATGATCTGTAAACATAAAGTTCCATTTTCAATTAAATTGCTAAATACAGTAATAAAAAGTATATTTAAGGTAAATTAAAAAAAAGAGGCTATATGTCAACTATTTTTAATGAAGAAAGATGCAAGTAGCTAAACGGCCGCTTTCTTTATTCCTTCTATAAGAAAAGTAATCTTCCGGGTTTAAATAGGTGCAGCGCGCGGCAATTTGCAGATGCTCAGGCAAAATTCCCGCCGCCTCCAGCTGCCAGCGGCTAATTTGCCAAAAGTCAAAATAACCTTGCCGCTGGTAAGGCCAAAAAGACTTTGGCAATTCTTCTTGGTAGTGGGTGAACTGCGCCCGCGTTGGGCCGAGGCTTGGGCTGATTGCCACGAGCAAGTCTTCCGGCCGGCAACCAAAGTGCGTTTGAAGGTAGCGGATCGTTTTGCCATAGATATCGAGCGCGCTTCCCCTCCAGCCGGCATGGACAGCCGCTGCGACATGGTGCCTGGGATCGTAGAGGAGAGCTGCCTGGCAGTCGGCATGCCGGATCACGAGCCCTAAATGGGGGCGAGCTGTGACCAAAGCATCCGCACCATCGACCCACAGCGAAGAGCTCTCTTCTATGAGCGCGATCGCGTCGCCGTGCACTTGGCGGCAAAAGGCAGCTTGCTCTAGGTTGAGTAGCCTCTTTAAAACATCGCGGCATGCGCTTTCTTGAGAGGCATCAAATCCCCCCCTCCTCGTGAAGGTGGCGTGCGATAGAGGCTGGCTAGCAAATAGCTCAAATTCCAGCCACTTGAATCCGTCGGCATCAATCTCTCGCATTTTAAAAGCCTCCTATAAATGGTTGGATATGATTTTACGAGAGAAAGAGCATTCACGAATATGTGAAAAAATAAAAGGCTCCAAACGTTTGGTTAAAGCCTAACATTTGGAGCCTCTTATCTTCAGCGAATCGGGGGTGCGATCCCTTAATGAAGGGCGCCGCTTTCCATTTTTTTGTGCTGCAAATTTTTAAAGAGCGCTTTCAAATAGAGGCGATCTTTATGCTCTTTGAGCAGGCCACCCTCTTCTAAGATGGCATCCATCCGCTCTAAAATCACTTCAGCGGCCACAAAATCTTGTGGGTCGAGCATTTTGCTAATCAAGCTGACACGTGCATTGAGACGGGAATAGACAGTCTCTAATACGGCCAATTCCTGACGCAAGCAGTTGTGCATGATATGCTCGAAGGGAATTTGCGTCTCTAAAGGGGCAATCTCTTCAATGAGAATTTTCAAGCGATGCCAATAGACTCTCACTTGAGAGAGCGCATCTAAAACGTCGCTTGCCCGGCTCTCCTTCTCTAAATGATCCAGTGCAGCAAGGTATTTGGGAACAATCAAATCTACTTCGTCCACAGCAGATTCAAAATCAACTTCCCGTAAATTAACTCGCACGATATGACCCATACCCAGACCTTTTTTTAGGGGGCAAGGGGTATCTAGCTTTTGTGTGCCAACTTCATTATCGGCAAAGAAGGGCAAAGCTAGAGACAAGGGCTGCTGTTTTTGGTGTAAGTAGTTGATTTTTTAAAGCTTAAAATCTTTTAAGATCCAATTTTTTAAAGGGGAATGCGCGAAGAGAGTCTAAAAAATTGGGCTGGAAGGTTTATTTTCCGGCAAAATATTTAGGGGTGCCGTTTTCAAAGAAGCCTTCAAATTCTTTTTCCAACTCTCCGGCAGGATTCCAAGTGATAAAGCGGTAGGTGCCATTTTCTTTCTTTGCTTCTAGCCGCATTTGCCCTTGATGGTCAAAGTAACGGGCGTAGCAGGGCTCTCCCTCCAGTCCATCGAATCGCTTGTCTTCGACTAACGTCCCTTGATGCCAAAAGCGCTCTTCTTGCAAAGAGAAATCCCGATAGGTGCGCTCCATCAAAGGGCGTCCAACTCGGTCCCATTCCTTTTCATATTGCACACGTTTGCCCAGATGATAGTGAAGCTCCCTTTTCAGCGCCCCATTGGGATGAAAAAGGCGGCTTGGCCCTTCTAAGAGCCCCTCTTTATAGGAGAGATCGCTCTTTAACTGTTGAGACGGGTAATAATACTCTTGCCTTCCCTCCATCTTTCCATCTTTAAAGCGCTGCCTCGAGAGGAGTATTCCTTTTTCACTATAGTAGTGGGCTTTACCCTGCGGCTTTCCTTTCACCCAGTACTTGATGGCCGCCTGCTGGCCGTTGGGATGGTAAGACATGGACGGGCCGTGCAACACTGTCGATTGGAGCCTTGGATCAAACAGGTAGTAGGAGACACTTTCGAGCGCCCCATCGGGGTAGAAAAGGCGGTGCTCCCCTTGCCACTGCTTTTCTGAATAGGGGTCACTTGGAAGAGGAGCCTGGCAAAGAGGCTCTTGCAAATCAATCCCCAGCTCTATATCGCGAATGGTCAAAAGGCTGTTTTCTATTAGGTAGACATCTGGAAGCATGAAATACCTGCCTATTGCTTGGGATAAAGGGTGTAGAGAGCTTGCAGCTCTTCTTTGGAGAGATATTTTTCCAGCGCTTCTTTTAAAAATGCCAAATTCACTTCGGCACATTCTTTGAGAAAAGTATATTCGGTGATATTGGAGCTGGCATATTTTAGCAAGCTGTCTTTGGCTGATGCCTCTTCCCTTTCGATCGTTTCAAATTCTCGATTCATGAGCACAGATCGAATGTGGCCGACCGGCTTTAAGATCTCTTCATGGGCAACTTCATCGGCTAGCTTTTGCAACAAGGATGTGATTTGCTTGAGCACGTCTGAGACGTGTTCCCGCATCTCATTGGAGATGGAATGAGAGAGCGCTTTGAGGCAGTCGATCAGTTCTCCTAAGATGCCGATAGAGCTTGTCAAGCTCTCTTGTAATTTCAAAAATGTGTCGAATATCTTGTCTTGAGGGATGGAAAAGCGCGCCCTTTCAATTTCTTTGAAGATGCGGCTTTCTAATTCATAAGTTTTATTGAGGTGGGCTTTGGCGACATCAGCTAAAGAGCTATTTGCAATTCCCTCGATGCCGAGCCCCCCTTCTGTTGCATTAATGAATGTCGTCTCAGGGTGCTCTTTTGCGTAGTTTGCAGTGTACCTAGCTTCGGCCACCCATTTCCAGAGCGTATAGACAGGTTTTCCGTCAAATCCAGGGCGCAAGAAAGCATTGTCATTGAGGTGGGTTTGCTTGGTGATTTCGGCTTGGGAGACATTCGGTTTATCGACCACGCCCGAGGCATAGCTGGAGAGCTCTGAAAAAGCCAAATCCATGCCGACAAAAATGATGGGATTGCAGCCCATTTTATGGGCGACATCGATCAACATATGCAAGACGTTGTGCCCTTCGGTCACCCGTTGGCCTCCGCTACCGAGCTCGCGATCGATCCAGTCAGAGATGGGATATCCTGTATTACCAGAGAGGTAGAGCCTGGGGCCATGCAGAGAGAGAAAGGAGCGATGGTGGACGCGAGTCTTATAGAAAAAGGGAACTTCATGGCCGCTCTGCCGGCTCATCCGCTTATATTGTTCGGCATTGGGGTCGACGCTCGCGCCAAAATGGGGCAGCATCCCTTGAGATGTCAGGGCATTGATGCCCGAACCTCCGGCAAAGATCACCGCCCGCTCTTTCAGCGTCTTGAGTAAGTTTAAATTGCGGTTTAAAGAAGGGCCAGCTCCCACAATGATCGCCGGAATGCCTTGAAATTGGCCAAATAAATGGGCGGCAGAATGGCTCTCACCCATGTGAAGCACATTTTGATAGAAGTTTTGAAAGAAGCTGGCGCCATGCCCTAAAAACTCCATGCCGACAAAATTGGTGTAGGCGCTAGCATGCATGATCTTGAGCTGGATTTCTTTAAAGCGGTCATTTTTCTTCCGCTCATAGTGCTCAAGGGCTTGAATTTGAAACGGCATATGGATGAATTGATAGGCCAAATCATCTAATTCTTCTCCTGTCTTCGATTCCAAAGGCGCCACCACCACTTGCTTATCTAAGAAGAGGTCCCGGACGCTGTCTTGCAACAAAAGCTCTTTGATGACGCGCGGGTCATCTTCTAAATAAATCAGGTAATTGCCCGGATCGCTCTTTAGCCAGGGCAAAAGCGCTCGGTAGGAGTGGGCCATGCCGATGCCGTAAATATAGAGCAAAGAAGGTGTCTTTAGCTTCAGGTTGCCAACAAAAGCCTCAGCTTCTTTTTGCGCGCTATAGTTGGAGTGAAAATAGCTGTTTAACTCTTCGTCGAATAGGTTGAGCTCCCCTTGCCGTGTCTTTGTCACCTTGAGCTTAGCGAGATCAGGCATTTCTTTTAAGAAATGCGCTTCTAAAGCGCGGTGCATCATTTTCTTTTCTTCGGCAAGTCGTAACATGGGTGGAAATCCTTAAGATTGGGGAAATCAGGTCATATTTTTGCACATTAAAAAAATGGCGTTAAATTTGCTAGCGAATCTTCCTCTTTTTCTTGCCGGGAATTTCCTTGCCCATCCATGGCTTTTTAGGGGCAAAAGGGCACGGATCTTTGGCAACTTGAGATTAAAATAGTTAAATTGGCACTCTTGAATGTCATTTGCTAAAATTTAAGGCGATCTCCTTGACAGAAATGCGCCCATCCTCCTAAAATTTTGATTTAAAACTTGAGAGGGTGAGGCCGCTTTTTGCTTGAGAGAACCATTCTCTTCCTCTTAAGAAAATCATTCACTTCACCAAAATAGGAGATACACCATGGTCAAATATAAGCCATTAGGGAACCGCGTACTCGTCGAACGTTTGCAGGCCGCCAAGACAAAAGGGGGTATTTTGCTGCCAGAGACAGCCCAAGAAAAACCTCGGCAAGGAATTGTTCGCGCTGCGGGACCTGGCAAATACGATGACAATGGCACATTGCAACCCATGCATTTAAAGGAAGGGGATGAGGTGTTATTTGGTCCCTACTCCGGTACAGAAATAAATCAAGGCGATGAGCAAAACTTATTGATTCTAGCCGAAGATGATATCCTGGGCGTTGTCTGCCACGATTAACTAACGATGATTCAATGAAGGAGATTCACTCTTATGGCAAAAATGCTACAGTTTCATGAAGACGCTTTAAAATCGCTCTCCCGCGGTGTGAAAATACTTGCCAAAGCAGTCAAAGTCACGCTTGGACCGAAAGGGCGCAATGTCGTGATCAACAAAGGATTTGGCTCTCCCACTTCGACAAAAGACGGTGTGACAGTTGCAAAAGAAGTGGCCTTAAAAGATAAATTTGAGAACCTGGGCGCTCAAGTTGTGAAGAATGTCGCCTCCAAAACATCCGATATCGCAGGGGACGGCACGACGACGGCAATTGTGTTAGCTGAAGCGATCTTTATCGAAGGCGTGAAAAACGTCACAGCGGGCGCTAATCCGACCACCGTTAAAAAGGGGATCGATAAAGCGGTCGAAGCTTTGACTCATGCTTTAGATAAGATTGCCAAACCGGTTCATTCGACAGAAGAAATCAAGCAAATTGCCACCATCAGCGCCAATAACGACCAAGAGATCGGCACCATCATCGCCGATGCCATGGATAAGGTGGGCAAAGATGGAATCATCACCGTCGCAGAAGCGAAAGGGATTGAGACCGAGCTCGATGTCGTCGAAGGGATGCAATTTGATAAAGGTTACCTCTCACCTTATTTTGTGACGAATGCCGACACGATGAGCGTCGAATTTGAAGATGCCTCGATCTTGATCACCGATAAAAAGCTTTCCTCGGCTAAAGACCTCGTGCCCATCTTAGAAAAGGTGATGGAGCGCGGCAAAAAGCCTTTGCTAATCATCGCCGACGACGTCGATGGAGAAGCTCTGGCGACTTTAGTGGTCAATAAAATCAAGGCATCGATTCCTGTGGCCGCTGTCAAAGCGCCAGGCTTTGGCGATCGCCGCAAAGCCATGCTGCAAGACATTGCCATCTTGACGGGGGGGACTTTTGTCACCGAAGAGGTGGGCTTGCGCCTAGATGAAGTGGGAGCGGAAGTGCTCGGCCGGGCTCGCAGCATCAAGATCACCAAAGACCACACAACTTTAGTCGATGGGCTTGGCTCTGAAGAGCTATTGAAAAAGCGCGTTCAGGAAATTAAGGGGGAGATTGCCAACACCACCTCTTCCTACGACCGGGAAAAGCTCGAAGAGCGCTTGGCAAAGTTAGTTGGCGGCGTCGCCGTCATCAACGTCGGAGCGGCAACCGAGACGGAAATGAAAGAGAAAAAAGCTCGCGTTGAAGATGCTGTGCACGCCACGCGCGCTGCTGTCGCCGAGGGGATTGTGCCTGGCGGAGGCGTCGCTCTTTTAAGAGCTATGCCCGCTTTAGATTGCTTAAATCTATCCCACGACGAGATGGTCGGCGTGGAGATTGTGCGCAAAGCCATTCAAGCGCCAGCTTTAGAGATTGCCAACAATTGCGGCAAAGCTGGCAATTTGGTTGTTGAAAAGATCAGAGAGGGCAGCGGCTCCTTTGGCTTCAATGGCCTGACCGGTGAGTTTGGCGATCTGATGCAAGCAGGCGTCGTCGACCCCGTGTTGGTGACAAAGAGCGCTCTACGCCATGCAGCATCTGTTGCAGCCCTTCTATTGACAACTCAAGCCATGATTGCCATCAAGCCCGAGCCTAAAAAAGCCATGGATATGGACGGCATGGGTGGAATGGGCGGCATGGGAGGAATGGGAGGAATGGGCGGAATGGGCGGAATGGGCATGGATATGATGTAGCCCCTTTTGCTTAAAGACAAGCCGCCGCTTTTGGCGGCTTTTTTTTTGATCACAATTCAAGAGAAAAGAGGTGAACGATGCCTACATATGACTATCACTGCTCTGTTTGCGGCACCATGGAAATTTTGCAAAAGATGAGCGACCCTAAATTGACCAAATGCCCCAAATGCAAGGGCTCCTCTTTTCGGCGGGAAATTGGCGGCGGGATCGGCCTCTCCTTTAAAGGAGACGGTTTTTACATCACCGACTATGCCAATCCTCCGGCCAAAAAAGAGGGGGGCTCTTCTTGCTGCCCTTGCGGTAAAAATAAAGATGCTTGCTCTTAGCTGTAAAAATTTTTAAAGCTATTTCCTCCAAAACGAGGGAGTGAAGAGAACTAAGACGACAAAAATCTCCAATCTACCGAGCACCATTAAAAAGATGGAGACAATTTTGGAGAAGGTCGAGAGGAAGGCGCACGATTCGGTGGGGCCTGCCATGCGAAAGGCGAGCCCTGTGTTATTCATCATGCAGCTGACCACGCTGAGGGCTGTCTCAGGGTCGACTCCATCCCATGTCAGGGCAATCGCGCCGATGACAGAGAGCCCGATGAAGGCGAAAAAATAGCAGAGGACAAGGACCATGGCGTTGCTCGTCAGCTCGCGGCCATTGATGCGCAGCAAGCGGATGCGGTTCGGGCGGAAGAGCATCTCCAAAGTATGGTTGCATATTTTAAACAGCATGTAGAGGCGCATGATCTTGATGCCCCCCGTGGTCGACCCGGCCATGCCCCCTAAAAACATGACTAAGAAGATCATCACCTGGCTTTCCGGGGGCCATAGATCGTAGTCGGCTGTGGCAAAGCCCGTCGATGATTGGGCTGAGATGACTTGAAAAAAACCATAGCGCATTGCTTGAAAGTAGGAGAGGTCAAAGAGGGAGGTCCCGTCTAGCAAATCGATGGAGCTTCCAACTAGGCGCCACGAGACAATTCCTCCAAAGAGGAGGATTGAACCGAGGAAGAGGAGCAGCTCCACGTCGAGGAGGCGGAAAAATTTGCCGCGCAATAGGTAGTAGTAGAGGGCAAAGTTCAAGCTGCCGAGCAGCATGAAGATCATCACAATCACCTCTGTAGCCAGGTCTTGATAGCCGGCCAGGCTGCTGTTGAGGCAGCTGAAGCCTCCTGTCGAGACGGTCGATAAGCTGATGACAAAAGCGTCGTAGAGAGACAGTTTTTCATTGAAGAGGAGGAGGAGGGCGACTTGTGCTAAGCTGACAGCGCAGTAAATGAGCCAAAGGAGCGAAGCGGTCTCTTTGATGCGCGGAGTGATCCCTTCTTTGCTTGGCCCCGGCACTTCAGCTTGAAAGAGGAGCTTGCCGCCCATACCGAGGGCGGGAAGGACCGCGACAAAGAGGACGACGATTCCCGTTCCCCCCAGCCACTGCATCAACGAGCGCCAAAAGAGCAACGGTTTGGCGACAGCTTCGATGCCTTCTTTAGCGGGCTCTTGAGAAGCTTCGTCGAGGAGGGGTTTGATGGTCCCTTTAAAGGCATAGCGCACTTTATAGAATATGGAGATCGTATTTTCAAGTAGCTCTTCTTGATGGGTCACAGGGTCATATTTTTTAGGATGCATGACTGTAGCACCCGTCGTCGTCAGTCCGCTGACCGATTCAAAATAAGCATCGATGGGCCTTTCCAAGGTGCCGCTCAAGTAAAATGGCAGCGCACCTAGCGCTGCGGAAAAGAACCAGATGGCAACGACGGCCAGGATGCCTTCTCGATAGGAAATATTGCCATTGGCTTTAAAACCGACCCAGGTGAAGACAGAGCCGGTGAGCAGGGAAATGAGCACTGACTGGAAGAAAGCTTCTGAAGCGCTCGATAGCGCATCTGCTTGGCCTTGCCATTCGTAGTAGTAAGCGAGCAGGAGGGGCGCTGTCAGGGCAAAGGTGAATAGGGAGATGTAAAACCCCAAGATTTTGCAGACCGAACGAAATGACATGGCAGAACCCTTAAAAATACGTTTCTAGAAATTCGCGATGCTGCGGCTTAGAGACGATGATCACCGTATCTCCTGGCGAGAGAATGCGCCGGCCATGGGCGATCATGACCCGGCCGCGGTTTTGAATGGCGGCAATCAGAAAATCTTTGGGCAGCTGCTGGCTCAGCTCGTTGATCGGGATGCCGACAAGGGGGGAGTGAAGTGAGACATTGACTTCAAAGACTTCGACCGCCTCATCGTAGAGAGAGGTCATGGAAGAGATCTTGCGCCCTTTGGCATAAGAGAGAATGCGGTCTGTCGCTTCTACTCTCAAAGAGACCATGTGGGCGATGCCGAGCGGCTTAAAACCACCTTGATATTTATTGGAGGAGAGAAAGGCTACAGCTCTTTGAGCGCCGAGCTCCTGTGCCATGTAGGCAGCTATGATATTGGCTTCATCGGATTCTGTACAGGCAACGACGACATCTTCGGCGCCGACCTTTTCATTTTTTAAGAAATGGATGTCAGTGCCATCTTGCAATAAGATTGAGGAAATTTTGAGCTCTTCTGCCAAGTGGGCGCAGACGGCTGGCGATTTATCGACAATGCGGCAGTGCATCCCTTTTTTTTCTAAGATCTTTGCCAAGTTGAGTCCTGTCCTGGACCCCCCCAAGATGAGGACAGAGGGCATGGCCGCTTTGGATCCGCCAAAGAAGGCGTGCAGCTCTTCCATGCGCTCTGTTTCTCCAATGACGGTGATCTCATCTTTGGGCAGGAGGATGTCGTCGCCATGGGGGAAGATGAGGCGGTCTGCGCCTTCTCGGTCGCCGGGCCGGCGGATGAGGGCGATGAGCCCCCCTTTTTCTCCGACATGAAAGTCTTTGACCGGCATCTCCCGATGGCGCCAGCGGCTGGGAATGACAAAGGTGCGCATTTCAACAGCGCCGTGGGCAAACCGGGTCATGTGAAACCCTTGGCTAAAGATATAAGAGGAGATCTCGTCGGCGACAATGATCTCAGGACAGATGAGGTAGTCTGTGGCAAAGATATGGCCGAAATCGAGGCGGCTGCGGTTCATGTATTGGTTATCTTTGACGCGGGCGAGCGTCTTGGGATAGCCGAGATTTTTGGCGATGGCGCAAGAGAGGAGGTTGAGCTCATCGCTGCCAGTCAGCGCTAAGAACATATCAGAGGGGGCATCAAATAAGAGCTCATCGAGAAGGCGCCAGTCAGATCCGCTGCCCAGGCGCGTCCTGACGTCGATGGAGTGGGAAATCTCGGTCAAGCGAGCCTCATCGATATCGATCAAGGTGATATTATTCTTCTCGCGGGAGAGCCTCTCTGCCACATGGAATCCAATTTCTCCGCCGCCGATGATGACGATGCGCATAGGGGAAGCTCCTTTTGGGGATTCAAAGCCGGTAACCAATCAGTTTCCTGATTTGACAGGTATTTTTCACTAAAAAAAGTGCGCGTCGCCTAAATCTCATCCTCTATCGATCAAGGTACATGCTCAAGGAATAATTTTGTTTGTTGGTATGTAATTTTAAATCCTTTGAAAATAAATAGTAAAAGAAAGATAATGCTGAATTTGTATTAACAGATTTATTGCTCTTCTAATTAAATATTTGCCCCCACGCTTTGAAAGCGACCGTCAATAGACCTAAGCTAGGAGAATTCTTTTAGATGCCGTCAGATATTTCCCAAGCACCTCTTTCTCTGGCTTTAAAGGCGC
>JARBTN010000017.1 GCA_029240195.1 Chlamydiales bacterium | reverse complement strand
AGACAATCGATTCAACCTAAAACTTAAGATAGAGATCGGCAGCGGGGCGCAAAAATTTAGAAAAAGAATCGGCCCCGAGATGGAGCACGCTCGGGCTTAAGGCGTACAAAAAGATGAAGTTATCCTTTTCTAAATATGGAAAATGCTCTATAGATCTTTAAAAGAGGAGCTTTTGCGATGAAAATAAAATGGCTTTATGGGATAATACTTCCTTCTTTGGCCAGTTTTTGGATTTGAGCCCTGAATTTTTGATACAAGGTCAGCTTAAGAGGGGAAAGGCGAGAAAAAAGCTTTTTCTCAAATGAGGGCTGACTTGATAGAGCCTATTGATGATATAGCAATAGCGGATTCATTTTTAACGAAATAGCCGAAGCTTTGAGCCATTTGGCCTGGTTTTTATAGAGCGCGTCTTAAAGAGCCGAGGTGAAAATAGTTTCAGTTAGGTTTCAATCTCCACACATGGGACTATGAAGGATTTTTTGTTGCTCTCAGGGTATTTGCCAATCATTGCTCAGGCGGCCTTCGCCGAAATCACCCGCGTCTCTTTTTATGCCTTCTATCAGATGCTTGTTCCTTTTGTCGAGATAGGCATCATTGCCGTCGTCGTTTATTATCTGCTGCTCGTCTTTTGGAATACGCGGGCCATGGATCTCTTTTTAGGGCTCTTTGCCTTCCTCTTCAGCTTCACCCTTTTTAACCTATTGAATTTTCCCGTCTTGAAGAAATTGATGCTATATGTCGTCAATGTAGCGGGCGTGGCGCTGATTGTCATCTTCCAGCCTGAAATTCGATTGGCCCTCTCTAAGCTAAGCTTAAAAGGGCGCAAATACCGCGAGAGCACCGAGTTTGACCTGTTCGCCGAAGAGCTTGCCGATGCCGTCTATCAGATGGCTGAAAAGAGGGTCGGCGCCCTTTTTGTGTTAGAAAACCAAGACTCGCTCGATGAATTCACCACGCAAGCGGTGCCTATCGGGGCGCAGTTTTCCTCCGAGCTCGTCCAATCGATTTTTATGACGACGACGCCTCTGCACGACGGCGCCATTGTCTTGCGCGGCACCCAGATTTTATCGGCCGCCACCATTTTGCCTTTGGCGAGCGACACATCGCAGCTTTCTAAGTCGATGGGCACGCGCCACCGGGCAGCCCTCGGCATCACCCAGCTGACCGATGCCGTGAGCTTAGTGGTCTCGGAGGAGAGCGGCAAGGTGTCGATTGCGCGCGAGGGGATGATCACCCGGGGTATCAAGCCCGATCGCTTTAAAGGTATTTTAAGAAGCGTATTCAGCCCACCGCCGATGGAAGAGAAGTTGAAAAACCAATGGATGGAGTCGCTGAAGAAATGGATCGGTTAATGGTTTGGCTTGCCCATCATTGGCAGCAAAAATTGATGGCGCTCGTCGCCGCTTGTTCAATCTGGCTGATCATGAATCACTCGATCACCACCACATGTGTCATCCCAAATGTCGCTTTGCGCGTTGTCAATTTACCGAGCGACAAGACGGTCAACGACTTATTGCCCACAGGCTATTTGGCGCGTCGCCTCAACTTGACCGTGACCGGCACGAAAGGGGTGGTGGAGAATCTCCAGCCCGAAGATTTGGAAGTGGTCATCGATGCCAAAGATAAAGGCGATGAGTGGATTGTGCAGCTCAGCCGCAAGAACTTAGTCGCTCACGACCCGGAGATTGACCTCTACCGCGTTGTCAGTCAAGTGTCTCATGGAGAATTCATTCTCAAGCTCAGCCGGCGCGTCACCAAAAAGATCCCGGTGCGCATCTTGCCAGCCAGAGGAGAGCCCCCTTCCGGCTATCAGTTTTTGGATGTCTGGCCTCAGATGCTGCACCATACAGTGACCGGAGCCGAGGAGATTGTCTCCAAACTAGAGATGCGCGAGATTGACTTAGTCTTTGACTTGAGCACCATCTCGCAAGAAGAGCTCGATGCGCTGACCAGCACCGATAATAAGCTGCGCCGCGATGAGGTGCGCTTCTTTGTGCCCGAGTCTTGGAAGATGATCGAGATCCCCTTCTATGGGAAAGAGCGGCAGGCGATCAACGATGTCGCTGCCAAAAACTTGCACATCGATTTTTTGCGCAAAGAGCTGCTGCCGGTCGATTGGGATTTGCCGTTGCGCATCTATTATCCGGAAAAGACCTCGGATCAGATCAATCCCGGCACCCATACCATTTTGCCAAGCCCCCTTGCTATCGAGCGCAACCACCTGCTCTTTCTCAATTTAAACCTCTATGTGAAAGATGTCAGCCGCCTCTTTCTCGATATGGTGCGGGGATTTGTCGAGCTGACAGCGGTCGCCTCGCCCAACCCTGAGCGGGGCACGCTGGAGTGGGGCGTGCAGTTCATCAATCCGGCCAAATTGGAGGAGTCTTATGTCAAAGAGCTCATCCAAAGTGAGTCTTTAGATTCTGACAAGTGGTTTAAAAGGGACTTGGCTAGCCGCGAGCAATTCTTTCGTCATCGCTTTCGCGAATACATGCAAAAGTTTACCCTCTTCCATGCTGAAAATCGGCCTCTGACGCTGGAGCTGCGCCTGGAAAAAGGGGGATTGTCTCTGCAAGAGCCCTATTCCTCGTTTCCCCTCATAGATGCAGCAAAAGAGCCATAATATTGACTTGGTTGAAGGCGGCATGCAAACCGATGCTGGTAAAAAGGGACTTTGATCTTTCCCGATTCCACCCTAAGAAGAGAGAGAGCAAAAATAGGCAGGGGATCAAGATGAAATTTTCTTTGCCTTGCCTTGCCGAAAAGTGAAGGAGGGCAAAGATCAAAGAGGAGCTGACAATCGAGCCTGAAATCCCAAGGTGCTTCTTTAAATAGGTCTGTAAGAAGCCGCGAAATAAGACCTCTTCTAAGAACGGCGCCAATAGGCAGATGTTGAGGCAGGAGGCGATGAACAGCAAATACTCTGCAGAAGCTTCTTTAACGAACGTAATGGCCACCTGTTCCTCTAGCGGGGCGGAGCTGATGAGAGCGATGAGCGTGGTGATAGAGGCATTGACAGCGCAGACGACTGGATAGGCGATAAAAAATGTCGCGTAGCCAAAGCAGATCGAGGGCAAAAAGCGCCCCTCCCCCCAAATGGCAGCCCTCTTTTCTCGGCTGAGAAAGGCCATTAAGGTAAGAAAGAGGGCGCTTGTAGCCCATACAGCTCCCGTGGAGATCCATTGAGCGAGATAGGAGGAGTAATCGCTGTCTGGGCCCGCTAATTGGGCAAATAAAAGCGAGGGAAATAGGGCCATCATGGAGAAATAGAGCATAAAGACGAACAGGCAGTCCACGCCTTGCAGCACTTCTCTTTGAGGCTCTCTTTCCTCTGGCAATGAGAAATATCCCCAGGATCTAGCTGCCTTCAGGCAGAACATGCTAAAGACAAATAAAGCAATGATAGTCATCGATTTTCCATTTAAATCTTTTTCCAAAGATTATTTCCTTTTCTTAGAATCTTCGATCCAGTAAAAAAAAGAAATCCTTCTTTTTCAGCTTAAGCGATGAACCTATCCCAGAAATTTTGGCGCGGTTTGACACGCACCGAAATTTCTGGGATAGATTCATCGCTTTCCCTATAAATATAAGAGTCAACAGATGCAACCTATTTCTTCCGAGAACTTACGGCAAACACTTCTCTCTTTAAAAGAGGCGCTAGACGAACAAGCTAGCCGCTCCTTGCAACTGCCCCCAGATGACCCAAAGCGGCAGAAGTTGGAAATGCTGCAAGAAAAGGTGCGGGAAATTTTTCAAAGCTTGAAGCCCGTCCTCGATGAGGGCACTAGGCGGCAAGTCGCAGCATTTCAACAGGAAGTGCAGCGCGCCCTAGAGCTTGTAGAGCTTGCAGAATTTGGGCAGCAAAAACTCTCCTTTGCCATCCGTCGCGGCGATTTGCCCCAGGTCAAAAGGCTGCTCGAACTTATGCCGAATATTTGCTCTTATTATCCATCTCCTCTTTTTGAAGCGGTCGAAAGCCGGCAAGTGGCCATTGCCGCCCTATTATTGGAAAAAGGCGTGCCCTTAAAAGATGCGCGCTCTAAAATAAGTCCCTTAGAACAGGCCCTTTATGGCGACCAAGTGGAGATGGTCTCTCTCTTTTTAGCTGAGGGAGCGTCCCCTGAGCAAAAAATGCGCTGGCTGCTGCCAAACAAAGAGAGAAGATGGGAGGAGAAAGAGACTGAAGTGGAAGGGACATTGCTCGGCTTTGCCGTATGCTTTAATCAATTGGAAATGGCCGGAAGGCTATTAGAGAGGGGAGCGGCCCGAGAGCCGCTCAGCAATGGCTGGACTTTAGAATATGCAGCCCAGTACTACGCTCATGACGAGATGAATGCTCTTTTATCTTAATCTCTTGCGACGGCAGCGGCCACTTTTGCGCTGATAGTCTCGGCAAGCTTCAGATGAGCTCGGCCAAGGGGCGTCGCTTCATATCCTGGCTCGCGCCACCGCTTTTTAATAGGGGCAGGCATCTCAGCAAAAGGATCCATATACAGTTCATGCTCGACAATCTCTTGTAAGCAAAGCTTTGGCTTTTCGTCGCGGATGTCGATGATCTTTAAGCGCACTCTCATCGAAAGAGCTGTCGGGCGCCACTCGCTCATTTTCTTTAAATGAGACTCTCTGGCCGGAATCCAGCGGTGATCGAGCCACTCCACCAAGACCACATACTGGCTGGGGTGAAACTGAGAGGCAAAGCGCACATCGGCCGAGCTATAAGCGGCGAGGGGGATTTGGCGCCCTTGCATCTCATGCTCGCCTAAAAAATGTCCTTTATGTAAATTTTGCAAGATCTCCTCGCTCAATTCATCGGACAGATTCCAAGGAAGAGTCTCATCTTGCAGCTCGTTGCGGATGGGTAGAAAGGAGACCAGAGGAGACTTGGCGCGCATCGCCTCGATCGGGTCTTTTTGGTTGGGCTGGCAGCTCACTAAAAGCAGCAGACTCAATATTTGGTATAAAAACATGCATGACTCCTGTCTTTTGCATCTGAACCCTTCTATTTTTTGCAAAAGGCTCTTTTTTGTCTCCTATCAAGTCACTTAAGGTGCATTTTTTTGGCTAAAAGGACCTTTTTTGCCTCTATTGCCTGCAAGTAGAGCTTTGTGATACAGCCGACCTGAGAAAATGGCACTTCTTTTTATTGATGGGTTGATTGGAAGAGAGACACGCTTTATACTGAAGCTTTGAAGGGAAAACGCCTAGATCTACCCTTTTTCTTAAAAAAAAGGGTTGCAGGGAAAGGTTTTTCTGTTAAAAAAGATGATCGGTGATTGAATTGGATTTAATCAAAAAAACAGAAGTCGATTATACTTATGGCGGTTCACCTCCTCTCTTACAAACTAGTCTCTTTTGGAGATAGTGATATAGGCTTAGTCCGAAAGACAAATGAAGATGTCTGGGCGGAGCTTCCCCACCTTTCTTTCTACGCCCTGGCCGACGGCATGGGCGGGCATCGGGCAGGAGAGGTGGCGGCAAAAGAAGCGATCGACCGCCTTTGCAAGTCGATCTTAGCCTTCTATCAAGATGAGCAGGTGGAAAAAGAATCTATTGAGCATATCGCTCAAGGAATGGTGCACGCGATCTCGGAGGCCAACCGCCATGTCTACGAGATGAGCTCTAGCCAAAAAAACTTGCGCGGCATGGGAACGACCCTTTGCTGCTTGAAATTCCATCACCATCAGGTGATCTATGCCCATGTGGGGGATAGCCGCATCTACCGCTACCGCGCCGGCGAATTAAAAAGGCTGACCCGAGACCACTCTTTGGTCTCTGAACTACTAGAAATTGGCAATTTAACAAAAGCAGAAGCGGAAGGTGCCACCTACAAAAATATCATCACACGCGCCATTGGCACCGAAGCAAAAGTTAAAGTGAGCTTTGGGCTCGACGAAGTATTGGGAGGCGATGTGTTTATGATGTGTTCAGACGGCCTCTCCGATATGCTTTCCGACGATGAGATTGCCCAAGTGATCGCAAATACGCCCACGGTCAACTTGGCTGTCACCGGCTTGATCGAAGCTTCCAAGGCAAAAGGGGGCTTTGACAACGTGACCATCGTCATGATCGAGGTTAGACTAGATAATGCCCCTGGATAGAATCTATTTAGATAATAACTCCACCACGCTGATGGCCAAAGAAGTCGCCGAGGCCATTCGACAGTTCTTGAGCGAAGATTGGGGCAACCCGTCTAGCATCCACTCCTTTGGCCAAAAGAGCCGAAACCTCCTCGCTGAAGTGCGCAGCCAAATTGCCAACCTTTTTCGCGTCAAACCCCAAGAGGTGACCTTCACCTCCAGCGGCTCTGAAGCGCTCAATTTCCTCTTAAAAGGCTTTTACCTTAAAAATCGCCCGCGCCATGTCATTTCCTCTAACTTAGAGCACCTGGCCGTGCAAAGCTGCATGAAGTGGATGGAAAAGCAAGGGGCGGCTCTCACCTTTTTAAAGCCGGGCGCTTTGGGCGCGGTCTCACCAGACCTCTTAGAAGAAGCCATCCGGCCCGAGACGGGCCTTATCTCCTTGATGGCGGTCAATAACGAGACCGGTGTCAAAACAGATGTCCAAGCCATCGCCCAAGTGGCCAAGCGGCATGGCATTCCTTTGATAGTCGATGGCGTGGCCTGGCTGGGCAAAGAAAAGCTGACCTTGTCCGATGGCGTTTCAGGCATCGCCTTCAGCGGCCACAAGATCCATGCCCCTGCTGGCATCGGCTTTGCGATCTTGGGTAGCAAAATGGGTATCGAACCGCTCATCGATGGGGGCGGGCAAGAGCTCGGCCGCCGCTCGGGCACCGAAAACCTCCTCGGCATTGCTGCACTCTCCAAAGCTCTTAAGCTTTTAGACAAAAGCCTGCCCGAAGCTGAGCGCCAGATGGAATTTCTGCGCAATCGCTTAGAATACGGCCTCTTGGAAGTGGGCGATGCATGGGTCAACGGCGGCGACGCCCCCCGCATCTCAAACACCACCAACGTCTCCTTTGCCGGCGTCGACGGCGAGACGCTGCTCATGAGCTTGGACTTGAAAAAGATTGCCGTCAGCCACGGCTCCGCCTGCAGCTCCGGCGCCCGCGAGCCCTCCCGCATCCTGATCAATATGGGAGTGCCCTACCAACTCGCTGCCTCCTCCATCCGCTTTTCCCTCAGCAGGTACACCACTCAAGAGGAGGTCGACGCCTGCATCAGCATCGTCCGAGAGACCATCTTGCGCTTGCGCTCTTTTTAGTTTTTTTAGAGGGGCACTGCCCCTCTCACCCCGCCAAAGGGCCAGCCCTTTGGAAACCGCAGGTTTTAAGCCAATAGAGATCTGTCAATTGCTAACGCAAATGACAGATCTCTATTGAGTTATCAGGGGCGAGGAGAGATGACAACATTAACCAGGAGAGCCTTTTTGATGAGAGGCTATTTTTCCTTTGAAAAGGCATCTTCAGCGCCGCAATGAATGGGGGTGGGTTGAGTGGCTAGGTGCATGTGAATGGCGACAAATTCCAAATTTTCAGTTGCTTGAATCGAATGGGGAGCGTGAGGGGGCATATCTAAGATGACTCCAGGGGCCATCTCATGGGGAATGCCATTGATCGTAAATATCCCTTTTCCTCGAATCACAGTCACCACAACATCGACATTCGTCGCATGCTCCGGAATGATATCTCCTTTAGATAAATTAAAATGCACCACTTTCAATCCAGGCCGGTTGACGACAGATTTTTTAGCTTTAAGGATGGGTAGATGGCTCATAAAGTAAAGTCCCGGTGTAGTTTTTAGTCGGTTGTTTTTAAAATGTGCTCGTGCATTCTTCATAAATTTTTTGTCTGGCGCCTTTAGAAAAAGCGCTGATCGGCGCCTCAAAAGAAGGTTTACTTGTGCTGCAAGGAAATAGCGAAGGCAGGGGGATCTTTAAAAGGTCGAGATCCGTCTCTTCTTTTTCCTGTTTAAATCTTTGCCGGAGAATGATTAGCTCATTTTGGTAAAAGCCGGCCCAAACGATGGGAAAAGTATCTTCTGAATTGGCTCCTGTTTCTAGAGAGGCGACTTGCTCTTTAGTTGGAATATGCCAAATCTGGAGCTCAGGGCCAAAGCTCAACAAAAAAAAGTCCCCCGACAGCCAAAAATGGCGCCGCCCCTTCCGAACGTCCCGATCAAAGGAGCTGTCTAAATAGCGAAAACCGACGGCCTGATCAAAATGAAAGGAGTCGGCCTTTCTGCTGTTCCTAATGATGATAGAGACCGCATAGTCGCTTTCCCCTTCCTTTAGCTCTTGCCTTTCCTCCACCTCAGAAGGCATCTCCCAATCGCCGTGCATCACCATCGCCGACCAGCGCTCATTCACCGCACAGCCACTGGAGAACCAGTGGCTCACTGCTGGCAAGCTTTGCTTCAAGTCCTTCACCATCAAAGAGCCTTTTGGGCCCTGATCCGTGAAATAAGATTGATAAAAGTACTGCAGATCTGGCTTGGTGTAGGGATTATAACTATCTAATACGAATGAAAAGCGGTTTCCGGCATTGATGAGACCTTTATAGGCGGAACGGTATTGCTCTATTTTCATGCCAAAAGGAAGGGGAATGTCAATCTCTTCTAGGGAAAAATTCAATGCCTGATAGTCCAGGGCTTTAACCCCCGGATAAGGATATCCTTCCACATGGATGTAGCCTTTGCCGACGAGCAGCTGACTAATGACCGGGAATTCTTGAGCTAAAACCGTGATTGCGGTTTGCGCATTTGCAGAAATGGTAAAGCAAGCCCAGTCGTGGACCCATTTGTTCAGCATCTGCCGGTGTTTTTTCCAAACGATGCTTTCCCCAGAGACCTCTCCTAAGGAGATGGTGCCGCTTTTCGAAGCGGTGACGAATTCCTTTTCATTGATAAAAGCACTTTTGGCGATGATCTGCTTGTTATAAGCGTCGAGGGATTTTTCTGACTCGGGAAGCAATTCTCTAAGATCTGTTCGAGAGGCTTTTGATTGCTCTAAGTTAAGCCAAAAGAAATAAGAGGTGTTTTCGGCAGCAATCAGCAGATGGGAATTTTGCTGGTCGTCCGATCTAAAATGGATCTCTCCAGGAAGAGAGGCAACCCTTTTTGAACGATGCGCGTTTTTTAAAAGAGAGTCTTTGGACATGTTGAATAGAGGAGATACTTTTTCGAGAAAGAGAGCGGGATCGAGCAAAAGCCGGCGCCATTGCCTAGAGGTTAAAGAAGCTTTCCCTCGCTCTCTAAGGCTTAAAAAATTGAAAATATGCAAAAGAACTTCATCGGGGAGAGTATGGATTGTGAGGTCCTCATCCTTTTCCTCTTGAGAGACAAATGCGCTAGAGCATTTGTAGTATCTGGAAAACCTGGAAAACCTGGAAGATTTGGAAAATGTGGAAGGGTTAGAAGCGTTGGAACCTGGCCATTGTGATGGAGAACCTATTTGCAAAGGAAAATGCCCGATCATTTGTAATTCCTAAAAGAGAAGAGTGAAGAGAGGCGCATTAGGCTTTTTTCAATAGCCCAGATTTTTTGGTCTACATTTTGCGAGATAGCATACCAAGAGGTTTTGGGATTGGCAATAGAAAGAAGAAGGGGTTTAAAGGAAAGCGGAATATTTTAACCCACTAAAGAACTTTTCCATACAATCGCCTCAATGATGTCAACCTACGCCTTAACAAGCCACTCGATAGGGGCCGTAAGGCTCATGTTGCAGAGCTGATCTTTTAGATGATGAAGCCTATTTCTAGCTTCATTTTTTTGATGAGCACCTGCTCTAAGAATTGGAGGGCTTACTGGCTGGCAATCTGCAGGCGGTCGCTCTCTTGCAGTTCGAGCGTTTCGCATTTTTCTTCTTGAAAGGGGAAGAGGGTCTCATGCAGGGTGGTGTATTCTGAGCGGAAGGGGGCATCGGCCCTTTTATAGAGGGCATAGGTGATGAGCAAGGATAGCATCACGCCCGATTATTCAGAGGGGGAGACGGGCTAGCTAGGTCTTTTACTGGAGATAGCGCATCGGTAACTCTCTATAGAGGCAAAGAGTGCAGGCTCTTTGCCTTATCTTTTTGACTTAAGGCGCATCGGTTAAAAGATCTGCTCCCAGCGGCACAATGAGGCTTAAATCGCGGTGCAGTAAAGAAAGGGGCATGTCCACCTGCCGTTCACTCCTTGAATCGATGATCCACCATTGCCCCTCGTCATCTTTACGGGCTGCAATAAAATGCCCGGCAGCAATCGGATAAGGAGCATTACCTTTTGATGGAATCCTTTTAGCTGTCGCCGAATCGTTATAAATAATAGTCCAGGTAGCATTTTGCAAATAATTTTTAATGGCAGCGCTTTTACTTTCTTCAATGCCTGCGAGATTGCAAATTTTAGCGCGCTTGGTCGAAACTCTTTTTTTACCTGTCTTTAAAATATCTTGAAGGACTGCGGGGTCTGTCCCAAAGTCTTCTAAGTCATCTAAGGAGAGCGTAGCTCCCAGCTCGGCTTCAATGCGAGCGGTCACTTTTTGTTGAAAATCGGCCCCTTCCACTTCTTCGCCAAAGGCATTATTAATGGCATGTTTTCCACAAAGCCCAGCTCGCAGCGATTGCCGTTCATGAAAGAGGAAGGGCGTCTGTTTATTGCTCGGACACAAGGCATTTAACTCTTGTTGAGAGAAAAGTCGCTTATGTTCTGCGCTGTTTTCTCCAAAAGCGTCGATCAGAGCGCCCATCTCATCTTGAGAGAGAAGTTGCCTATTTTCTCTAAAAGCGTCGACTAGAGCGCCTATCTCATCTTCAATATCGGCTTTTGTCTTTGTTTGTCCCTCTAAAAGAGCTGCCGGGGAAGCATTTGGTGTCCCTAATCGATCTTTCCTTGCGCGAATTTGGCTTTCGCTTACTTTCAATGCCTTTTTTGAGGCAGCTTCTGCTTCTAATCCCTTGCCGGAAGCAGCCTCTAGGCTCTTTGCTACTATGTTAAAGGGAATTTGAGACTGGCTTTTATGAATGAGGCGGTTTTTAAAGAAGTGGGTCACGCAATAGAAAGCAATAAGGCCCCCAATTACAGGTAAAAGGATGGCGGCTGCAATGGCTGTGCAAACGGCAATTCTTCTCTCTTTTGAACTTAAAGAGACTTTTTCTCCATGAGGAGAAAGATGATCTGGTAGGGTACAGGGGCAACGAAGATGAAAAGGTATTAGGGATGAAAAGCTTTTCATTTGCCATCTTTGGTAGGTAAATCCATAAAAATTTAAAACAAAAGTATATTGTTAATTTAAATTATATATCTATTGGCATTTTTTTCATATGCTTTTATTAAAGAATCAAGCTCAGCAATCAGATTTCTCTATTAACTGTTTGGCTTGAAATCTTTTGTATATACTATCCGGCAACTTTTTTGTATCAGTCAATAAAAGTTTCACCCCTCCTACCTGCTTTCTTCAATGGACTCTATAGCTCTATGGCATGCCAAGTCTAGCCATCATCTTTAATGGAAGGAATTTGATATCGACTGCGGCTTGCTGGTCAGTTGTCATTCGCGATGACAGGCTGCCTTTAAATCATTGTTTTTTTTAGTTGGGTAAACTTTTAAGCTCAAAGGGAGCACTTTATCCGCTTTTTTGCCTACTCTCCTGCAAATTTTCCTGCGAGTGAAGATCGAGTTTTATTCGCAAAAGCATTGATTAGATCTATAAAAAAGAATAGGATGTTTTCCTTGTTGTAATTAATCAAATAAAGGTTAAAACTATGGATGCCCCTTCCTTTAATCCCCAGAGCGTTGCAGCTATGCCGCCCGAACAAGGCCTAAGCCAGCCTTTTCCGTTTCTTAAATTGCCTAAAGAGCTTGCTGCACATGTCTTGCAGATGCTGAAAAAAGAGACTCCTTATCTAAAGAAACAAGATCACCATATACTGGCGGTCAATCGCAATTTCAAGAAAATCTATAAACATGTCTGCAAGCAGAAATTAAACGCCATTGCGCGCCGCCATACTCTAATTCCTGCAACTTTTAGAAATGACTTTTCTCGCATGCAGCAGTTCTTAGAGCAGCAAGTAGAAAAAAAACACCCCATTATTCAGCAATTTCTCGAACGGCTGGATTTATCATCAGTCTCTTGTTCTCCAGAGCAATTTATCGATTTTTGCGAAAAAGGGCGGTTGAGCTCTCTTAATCTCAAGCACCTCAATTTGACCATTGAGCCCGGTAAGACTTCGACGACTACACATGAAGATGGAAAAGAAACCAATGACCCTCGCTTGCAGAAGGTGATTAAAGCTCTAGCGACTTTAAAGAATTTACAGTCGCTAAATTTGAATATGCACCTCATCCAGAATGATGTAGAAACTTTAGTCCTTCACCTCTCCAAGTTAAGAGAAATCGATCTAGATGTCCAAGTCTCTGAATGCTTTACGTCGATTGCTATAGTTTTGAGCCGGCTAGAGCATCTGACTAAACTTTCTTTGCGCAATTTAAATACCTATATTGAAGATGAAGAGCAAATGATGGTTAAAGCTGTTTCAGAACCTGCATTTGCCTCTTTTTTAAACCGTCTAGAGTCGCTATATGTCAGCGGAGAGACATACACAGGTGAAAAGAACTTTGTCATTGAAGGCATATTACCAGCAGCCCCTCATCTGACTCATTTAAAATCGCTCAGCATCATAGATACTGATCAGGAGGAACAAAGTAATACCTTTTATGAGTTTTTAAAGAGGATACCTAACCCCGAAAAGCTGATTTCCTATCAGTTTAAAATCGACTACTTTCTATTATACAGTCACATCGAACAAATTATCCGCTTTCAGCAGCTACAACAGCTTTCTATTAAAGAAAATGCCTATTGTTTTTTTAAAAGAAGAACGCCTGAGAGTGGCGACTTGACCGATGATACAAACTTTCCCCAGCTCATTGAGCATGCTGTCGATTTGCAAGACCTCTCTTTAAAAATTTTCTCCATCTCAGGAAGGGGAATTAGCCTGGCGCTTCAGAATTGCCTGCAACTGAAGAGATTAGTCATCGAAGAGTGCACAAGCTTAAGCAAGCTTGAGTTGATCGACATCCTCTCGAATAAACCTCTCGAGTATGTGAAGATTTGCAAAAAGGCTTATTGTTTTAATCAGGATGAGGTAGAGGGAGCGCCTCCAAAAACCATTAAATTTCTCTTAGAAAAGACTTTTAAAGATCAGCAAGAGCTCGATGCCTTTATCGAGCTGCTTAGAAGCGAAGAAACTCCTGATCTTTTATTTGGCCCTTAAGAGGAGCATCCCCAATTAGAGGTGCTAGACAAAGCGCCTACTCGTCAAAGTGCTCAGGAGCAAAAAGGGCTACAAGAAGAGCTAGAAGCTACTTTCTAAGAGATGGGGTACTAGCCTTTAAGTAAGTGGAGGTGTTTAATTTAGCAAATGCGCTTTATGTTCTAAGCCAAAGGTTTAAATCGCATTTGCTGAGCTTTCTTATCTTGTAGTTATTGTAGTTATTGAAAAAGCAAAACTTTTTCATCTTCCACGCGACTAAAGCTGGTCTGATGAGTGAAGATTTCTCTTCTCCCAGCCTACTCTTCTTGAAAGCACACCTTGGTATAGCCGACAAAAGATAGGCCTACTTTTTCGATGAGGACGCGCTCTAAGAATTGGGGGTCTTGCTGGCTGGCAATCTGCAGACGGTAGCTCTCTTGCAGCTCGAGGGCTTCGCGCTTTTCTTCTTGAAAGGTGGAGAGGATCTCATACAAGGTGGTGTATTCGGAGCGGAAGGAAGCATCGGCCCTTTCATAAAGGGCATAGGTGATGAGCAAAAATAGCATCACGCCCCAGTATTCTAAGAAGAGGCGGGCTAGCAGGTCTTGGTGGAAGTGGCGCATCGGCAACTCTCTATAAAGGCAAAGAGTGCAGGCTCTTTGCCTTAATTTCTTTTAATTAGACGCGGGGGACGACCACACCTTGCTGATGCATGTATTTGCCTTTTCGGTCGGCATAGGATACGGTGCATGTAGGAGATGCTTGCAAGAAGAGCACCTGGGCAATGCCCTCATTGGCGTAGATGACAGCTGGCAACGGCGTGGTGTTGGAGATCTCAATGGTGACGTACCCTTCCCATTCCGGCTCGAAAGGGGTGACGTTGACGATGATGCCGCAGCGCGCGTAGGTCGACTTGCCAATGCAGAGGGTCAAGATATCGCGCGGGATGCGGAAGTACTCCACACTTTTAGCCAGTGCAAAGGAATTGGGGGGGATGATGCATTTATCTTGAAAGAGGTGGACAAAAGAGTCGTCGCTGAAGTGTTTGGGGTCGACCAAGCTATTGTAGACGTTAGTAAAGACTTTAAACTCGTTAGACACCCTCAAATCATAGCCATAGCTAGATAGGCCATAGCTGACAATTCCTTCGCCTTTTTCATTTGTAGAGACGAGTGTATCGTGAAACGGTTCGATCATCCCTTTTCCGGCCATCTCCCGAATCCAAGAGTCTGGTTTGATACTCATAAAGTTACCTGGGGTTGAATGTGAAGAATTTTCTTATAAGATAAAGGACGGCATAATGCAAGACGATCCTGGGATGTCTGATGCTCTCCATAAAGACCCTGCGATAGGTCAGCCCTTTTAAGGGGGCCTTGAGCACTTCATCCCTTTGCAGCAGGGCGTCTTGCAGCCAATCGCGTGCTAAGGGAAAAAAATAGTGGGGGAGCTGGTCGATTGGAAAAAAGCCAATGGCCGCTGTCTCTTCGCCGAGAGTGGCCTCTCCGCCGATGATGTGGCACTCAAAAGTGTGCGTGGTGGAGCCGATGCGGTTTGTCGGATGGTAAGTGGCCACCTGCCGGCAGATCTCGACCTGAAAGCCAGTCTCTTCCAGCACTTCGCGCACCACGGCGCACTCCGGCGTTTCGCCGGGGTCAATGCCGCCGCCTGGAAAGACCCAGGCCGGCACGTCTTTGCGTTGAATAGCTAGCACGTGCTTTTGGCTGTCAAAGATGAAGGCGATCACTCCGTCCATATCAACCTTGCTTTGCAAGGAGTTCTTGCCAGCGGCTGTATAGCCTTTCTAATTCCTTTTCGGAGGCGCTGAGCTCTGAGCAGAGGCGCTCTAAAGAGGCTGGGTCAGCTGTCTTTTCAATTTCCGCGGTCACAGCAGATAGCTTTTGCTCTTCTTGTGAAATCTTCTCCTCCATTTGGTCGAGCTCGCGCTTTTCATGGTAGGGGAGCTTGACTTTTGGCGACTCTTTCTCCGCCTTGGCTGCCTTTTTAGGTTCGGCCGCCTTGGGGGCGCTTTCTTGGAATGCTTGCCACTGGCTTAAGTCGGCAAACAGCTCTGTATCGCTGCCCGTTCCGAGCCCTAAAATTTGATTTGAAACGCGGTCTAAGAGAAAGCGGTCGTGGCTGATCAGCACCACAGCGCCTGGAAATGAGGTCAAGTTTTCCTCTAAGAGTTCCAGCGTCGGCAAGTCTAAGTCGTTGGTCGGTTCATCGAGAAGCAGGACATCGGCCGGCTCGAGCATCAGGCGGGCAATCAGGATGCGGGCCTTTTCTCCGCCGGACAATTCACGCACGGGCAGTTCCAGCCGGTCTTTATCGAATAAAAACTTTTGGCACCAGCTGTTGACGTGAATCGATTGGCCGCGGTAGATGACCCGTTCCCCATCGGGGGCGAGCGCTTTCTTTAAAGAAATGTCTTGTGGCAGCGCCATGCGCTGCTGGTCGAAGTAGACGACCTTGATGCCGTCGGCAAACTTAATGGAACCGCTATCAGGAGTCCCCTCTTGAGCGAGCATCTTTAAAAGGGTGGTCTTGCCGCTGCCGTTTTTGCCGACGATGCCGAGGCGCATCTTAGGAGATAGGGTGAAGGTGACTTTAGAAAATAGCTCCCGTTCATTCATCTTTTTGGAGATGTTGTAAACGGCAATGAGCTTTTTCGTCTCTCGCTCTGTCGCGGAAAAGCTGACCGTGACCTGGCTGACTGCATTGCGCTCTTTGACCCCTTGAAATTCGCTCTCTAAGCGGTGGGCCTCTTGGATGCGCGACCTCGATTTGGTCGTCCGAGCCTTGACGCCCTGTTTGAGCCATTCGATCTCGCGCCGAAGCTTCGAGGCCATAGAGCGCTCAGTTTGCTGCTGCCCCTCTAAAAAAAGGGCTCTCTTTTCTAAGAAGTCGGTGTAGGAGCCATCGACGGCAAATAACCCTTTGGGATACGACTTATTGAGCTCGATGATTTTGGAGGTGATGTTTTCTAAAAAAGCGCGGTCGTGGCTGATGACTAAGAAGGTGCCCGCTTCGCGCAGGAGGAATTTCTCCAGCCACATCACGCCTTCTAAGTCGAGGTGGTTGGTCGGCTCATCGAGCAATAAGATATCAGGCTTTTGCACAAGCTGGCGCGCAATATCGAGCCGCTTTTTCCAGCCGCCGGAGAGGCGAAGGGCCCGCTCTTGCGGATTTAAAAAGCCCATCCGGCTCAAAGTGATGGCGACGAGAGTGTCTTTTTCATACGCGTCAAGGGCATGGTCGTCTTTTAGGGCGCTCAGCAGCACCTCTTCAATCGACTGATCAGGGAACTGGGCATCTTGCGGCACATAGCCGGCTTTCATCCCTTTTTTGAGCGTGACCAATCCGGTATCTGGACTTTCGATGCCGGCTAGTATCTTGAGAAGGGTTGACTTGCCCGAGCCGTTGGGCCCGATCATGCCGACCTGGTCGCCGGCCGAGAGGGTCAGGGAGATCTCTTCAAATAAAACTTTAGACGAGAATGCTTTGCTAATCGACTGGCAGCTGAGCAAGTTCATGTGATCTTCTTTCCTTAGCGCGATGAATAAAAACCCTTTATCTTTAAGGCGCCTTAGTTTAGCGAAAATCAAGCTTTCTGGCGAGCTCTCTTTTGGGCCTTGTTCACCTTTTCGGTCAGTTTTCAGTGCACTTAAAAATATCTGCCCAAATTGCTTTTAAACTTGACAAATCCCGCTGGTTTCACTAATATTTGCCTTTTATTTTTCATGCCCAGGTGGTGAAATTGGTAGACACGCCAGACTTAGGATCTGGTACCGCAAGGTGTGTAGGTTCGAGTCCTATCCTGGGCATTTTAAAAGCGCTTTTCTTGATTGATAGAGAAAAGCGCTTTTTTTCTATCTAAAATGTGCTATTGAGAAGAGGGGAGACTAAAAACCCAAATTGACCCTCACCAATTAGAGATTTTCAATGCGCTATTCCATTCAAAGATCGGCACTCTCCGGAATGCTTTCTTTGCCAGCTTCTAAATCGCAGACGCTGCGGGCCGTTCTCTTTGCCTCCTTGGCCGATGGAAAAAGCACCCTCTTCAACTGCTTAGAATCGCCCGATTTGACGGCCATGATCGAAGCCTGCCGTCTATTTGGCGCTCAAATTACTCTCTCTTCAGAAAAGATGGAAGTGGAAGGAGTCAATGGAGAGATTTGCCTTGCAAAAGGGGCCCCTCTCAAGATTGACGCCGGCAATTCAGGCATCGTCTTGCGCTTTAGCGCTGCCATCGCCGCTCTGTCTTCTCTTCCTGTTGCTGTCAGCGGCGATGCGGCGCTATCTCGGCAAAGGCCGATGCAGCCCCTTTTATCTGGGCTCGCTCAGCTTGGCGCTGCCACAGCCTCTTTGCAAAAGGAGGGGTATGCCCCCGTTTTAGTGCAAGGGCCTTTGCAAGGAGGCATTGCTGTCATCAATGGCGCCGATTCACAGCCGGTGTCGGCGCTGCTCATCGCCGCGGCCTTTGCCCCTCATGAGACGGAATTGATCGTCGAAAACGCCGGAGAAAAGCCTTGGGTGGCGCTGACTTTAAACTGGTTCGACCGCTTAAATATTGCCTACAAACAGTCAGACTTCTCTCGCTATCGGCTCTTTGGAAATAGCCGCTACCTTGCCTTTTCGTATCGAGTGCCCGGCGATTTAAGCTCTTTGGCCTTTCCAGTCGTCGCCGCCCTCATCACTGGGTCCACCCTCACCATTGGCGATGTCGATTTCAGTGATCCGCAAGGCGATAAAGAGCTGATCTCTATCTTGCAGCAGATGAGAGCTGACATCAGCTATGACATTGATCAAAAGACCCTTACAGTCCGCGGGGGATCCCCCTTAGAGGGAGTGTCTATCGATATCAATGCTTGCATCGATGCTTTGCCCATTTTGGCCGTCGCCGCCTGCTACGCGAAAGGGAGCACGCGCATCTACAATGGCGCCATTGCCCGCCATAAAGAGTGCGACCGCATTAGAGCAGTGGCCAAAGAACTAAAAAAGATGGGCGCTCTCATTGCCGAAACTGCCGATGGACTGTTGATCGAAGGCTCTTCTTTAAAGGGCACCGATCTACATGCCTACCAAGATCACCGCATGGTCATGGCCCTCACTGTAGCCGCCATGGGCGCCGAGGGCTCATCCACTGTAGATAGCATTGAATGTGTTGCGAAGACCTTTCCCCATTTTCTGGCCGAGTTCCAGCGCCTCGGCGCCTCTTTGGAGGCCGTTTCATGAGTATCATCTTATGTGGCATGCCAAGGTCGGGCAAGACGCAAGTGGGCGCCCTCTTAGCGGCCATGTTGGGCTATTCCTTCCTCGATATCGATCAAGAAATTGAAAAGAGGTATGCCTCAAAAAATGAGCCCCTCTCTTGCCGGCAGATTTTCTTGAGCGAAGGGGAGCCTTATTTTCGCGCTGTGGAAAGAGCATGCCTGCTCGCACTCACTGCCGAAAGCCAGCGCGTCATCGCCCTCGGCGGCGGCAGCATCTTAGATGCCAGCGTAAGAGCGCATTTGAGGACGCTCGGCACCATCATCCACTTAAAAGTGGACTGCATCCGCTTGCTCGAGCGCATGCCTTTGCCCTATCCTCCCTATCTCGATGCAGAGCGCCCCCTCTCATCGCTTGAGTGGCTTTACCAAAAGCGCTACCCCCTCTACCAAAGCATTGCCCACCACACCCTTGATGTCACTTCCCTCTCTATCGAGTCGATTGCTGAAGTTATCCAAGCAATGTGGCGTTGACAAGGTGCTGCTAAAGCTTATAGCAAACTTTCTTTGCGGGCTATGAATTGTGCACAACCGATAGAGCCTTCTTGTTCCCGTCTAGAATTTTCCTCGACGTGAAAGCCGCTCTTTTGCAACAAGTTCCATGACATCTGCTCGCCGGGGTATATATGAGCGCCAAATTCCCTTAAGAAAAGCTCCATTGGAGACTCTTCAGAGGACTCTTTTGAGGACTCTCTATAGAATAATGTCCCAATCAATAGGCCCCGTTCTACAAGCGATCGGTGCACCTTTTGCATCAAAGATTTTAGCTCTTTCGATGGAACATAAGAAAGAACATCAACTCCAAGGACGAGGTCAAACCGCTTTTCCTTTAGAGGGTATTCTGTAATATCGGCCTGGATGAGCTCTAAACGGCTTTGTTCTTCTAAGGAGACGAATTGGCGATAAATTTCGAGAGCGTGGGAGGAGCGGTCAATGGCAACGACATGCCATCCCTTTTTTAATAAGGGGATAGAGTTAACGCCTTGTCCGCAGCCAAGGTCTAAAACAGTGCCTCGATTAGGCGCTTCATCGCAATATTCTAAAGCTAAGGATGACATCAAGTTGCAAGAGCTGATCATTTGTTTTTCTGCTGCAGCAAAATCTCCGCCAAATATAACCTGTAGCAAATGCCCTGTTTTTAAGTCCTTTGTCTTTTCCACCTCTTGCCAAAAATGCTCATCCCCCATTTCCGTTTTCTGACAATCTTTTTTCTCAAAATGGTCTGGTTTTTGATAGGGGACAACAGTGAAATAAAGAAATCCGTTGGGGCGGTTTTCTGCCACGATTGGACAATAAGGCAAAGAAGAAAAGATCTCTAAAGCAATTCTTTTCGGCATCGTCAAGCTATTCAACACTTTATATGCTGGCGGCTCATGAGAGATCTCAAAGCCGTGGCTGCGAAAACTTTGTTCAATTTTAAAGGATTGTCCGTTCATTTTGTTCTCCAAATGATTTTATTTAAAACTAAAGAAAGGTATTTTACGCCATCTTTTGATATTAGAGAAATTTAATTTTTCTGAATTCATTTTAAAAAAGGCATTTTTGCCGACCTCAACCTAAAATCGTTGATTGATCGGCAAGGGCTCCCAAGGCTCTTTCCCTGTTAGAAGCTAGAAGCTAGAAGCTAGAAGCTAAAAGCAAAAGCGCAAATATCAAAAAAAAGCTATAGTGCAGGCTATAGTGCAGTTTTAAAACCTTTCTTAGGCTGAGGAGAGCGATGGCTAGCAATAGCTTTGGCATAATTTTTAAGATGACGACATGGGGAGAGTCGCATGGGGAGGCGATTGGAGTGGTGATCGACGGCTGTCCAGCGGGTTTGCCCTTGGAGCGCTCGGATATCGATAGCGAGCTGGCCAGGCGGCGGCCAGGCTATAGCCCCCACACCTCGCCGCGCAAAGAACTTGACCAAGTGCAGATCCTTTCGGGCGTCTTTGATGGGCATACGACAGGGGCCCCCATCTCCCTCCTCATTGAAAATCAGGATGTCGATTCGACAAAATATGATGCCATTAAAGGGCTGCTGCGCCCGGGGCACGCCAACTTTACCTACCTGGCCAAATATGGCTTCTTCGACCATCGGGGAGGAGGGCGCTCTTCGGCAAGGGAGACTGCCTGCCGCGTCGCAGCGGGCGCCATCGCCAAAAAGCTGCTGGCTAGAGAGGGCATTGAGGTGCTGGCCTATTTGCAGCAGATGGCCTCCTTAGAGGTGAAGCTGCAGCATGGGACATTTGCCGAGATCGCCTCAGATAGCCGAAAAAATGCCCTATTTTGTCCCGATGCCGCTCTTTCTTTAGAGATGCAGCACTTAATTGATGCGGCCAAGAGAGAGGGCGATTCCCTGGGCGGCGTCGTCGCCTTTTTGGTGGAAGGGATGCCCAAAGGGCTTGGCGACCCTGTCTATGAAAAGTTAGAGGCGCGGCTGGCCTATGCCATGATGGGGCTGCCGGCGACTAAGGCCTTTGAAATTGGCTCTGGCTTTGATGGCTGCCTCATGCGCGGCTCAGAGCATAACGACATCTTCGAATTTAAAGAAGGGCAAGTGCAGACAAAGAGCAACTTCGCCGGCGGTGTGCTGGGGGGCATTTCCACGGGGATGCCGCTCTTTGGTCGAGTGGGGTTTAAGCCCACCTCCAGCATCCTCAAAGAACAAAATACCATTTCTCTTTCTCATGAAAAGAGCGCATTCCAGCTGCCCGGAGGCTCGAGGCATGACCCTTGCGTGGCCATCCGCGCCGTGCCGGTCGTCGAAGCGATGCTGGCCCTTGTCTTAGCTGATTTGCTTTTGCTCAATCGGAGCGCGCGGCTATGACCTTTTGCACTTTTCAGGGCCAAGCCCTTTCCTATGCGGTCGATTTTGAGGCGGGCCTTTTAGAAAATGCGGAAAAATTGGCGCTGCATCGGTTTGGCAAGCGCTTTGTATTGCTGACCGATAGCATAGTATTGCCTCTCTATGGCAGGGCGCTCGATGAGCGCCTCAAGGCTTGCGGCCTCGACGTCTATCTGGCCTCTTTTCCGGCAGGAGAAAGGCATAAGACGCGGAGCACCAAAGAGCGCTTAGAAGATGATTTGCTAAGGCAAGGGTTTGGGCGCGATACCGTCTTGCTGGCCTTAGGCGGAGGCGCCGTCACCGATATGGGTGGTTTTCTCGCCTCCACCTACTGCCGCGGCATCCCCTGGGTGGCCTTGCCGACGACGCTGCTTGGCATGGTCGATGCGTGCTTGGGCGGAAAGACAGGGGTCAACACGCCCTTTGGCAAGAACTTGGTGGGCTCCATCTATCAGCCGGCCCATTTAGCGATCGATCCGCAGACCCTCGCCACCCTTCCCTTAAAAGAGCTGCAAAATGGCATTGTCGAGATGATCAAGCACGCTTGCATCAAAGACGCCGCCTATTTTTCCTTTTTAAAAGCCCATGCCAGCCATCTCTGGCAGAGGCCTGACTTGCTGCAAGAGGCCATTTGGCGCGCCTTTTTCATTAAAAAAGAAATTGTGGAATTAGATGAAAGAGAAACTGGAGAGCGCTTTTTATTGAACTTTGGCCATACAATTGGCCATGCATTGGAATTTGCCGCAAACTACCAGATGGCGCACGGCGAAGCTGTGGCCATCGGCATGGTGGTCGAAGGGTATGTGGCGCTGAAGAGAGGTATTTTAGAGCAAGACTCTTTTCTGCAGATGTGGGATCTTTTAAAGGCGTACGGTTTGCCTTTAAAGCCGGCGTTCCCTCTCGACTTCAAGCGCATCAAAGAGGCGTTGCTTCTCGATAAGAAGGCGCTGCAAAAAGCCCCGCGCCTGATTTTGCTCGAGGCCATCGGGCGCACCCAGGCAGGCTTTTGCCATGCTGTCATGATGGAAGAAATGGAACAAGCTTTACATTGGATGAGACATGATCTCTTTGGCCATTAAAGGTGAAAGCATTTTAGAGCTGGAAGAGAAGATGCAAGCAGCGCTTCTTTTGGGCGATATCATCGAAGTGCGCCTCGATGATTTAAAGGGCGAGCTGCCGCTGGAGCCTTTACAAAATCTCATTCAAGTGGCCCGGCCCGTCATCCTCACGCTGCGGAGCCGAATAGAGGGGGGCGGTTTTTTGGGCGGCGATTTAGAGCTGATGCGGCATCTATCTAAGCTTGCCGCTTTAAAGCCCGCTTACCTCGATGTAGAGAGGCGCCTGCCAACCGAGTGGATTGAAAAGCTAGCCCGCGCTCATCCCGAGGTGACGCTGATCTTATCGTCGCATGCGGGCAAAAATGCTAGAGAGGGCCAAGCTCTCTATCAACCCCTTGAGGCAAGAGCTCTTTATAAAATTTCCTATCAGGCATCTTCTGCGACAGAGGCTCTCGAAGGGCTGATCTGGAGCCGAGAAATAGCTCCCAAGCCCATTGTCATCCCCATGGGGGAAAGGGGAGCCTTTGCCCGCATTTTAGCGCCTCTCTTCCAGCTGCCAATGACCTATGCCAGCTTAAGTGACAAAGAGCAGACAGCGCCTGGCCAAATGCCCGCTGCCATTTTAAGAGAGCGCTACCACTACCATCAGCTCAATAGAGCGACAGCGCTCTTTGGCCTGATTGGCGATCCGGTCTCTAAGAGCATCAGCGATGTGACCCATAATCGCCTCCTGCGCGAGGTGGCAGATGCCTGTTATGTCAAAATGGACGTCACCCCAGATGAATTGCCCGCGTTTTTGCCGGCGGCCAGCCGAGCTGGGTTTCAGGGCATGAGCGTCACCACGCCTTTGAAAGAGGCAATCGTGCCTCTCTTAGATGAGATCGATGAAGAGGCGACAGCTATCGGCGCTGTCAACACCCTGGCCTTTAAAGAAGGGAAGATCATCGGCTACAATACCGATGGGCGAGGGGCCTTGAGAGCCATCGAGAAAAAGGTAGCAACAGGAGGAGCGGTTGCTCTGATCGGCAGCGGCGGGGCTGCCAAAGCCATTGCCTATGCGCTTGTGCAAGCGGGCTATCAGGTGACAATTTTTAGCCGCGATTTAAAGCGCGCTGAAGAGATTGCCACCCGCCTTGTCTGCCAGGGCCAAGAGCTGTCTTCTCTACAAAAGAGCTTTTACGATCTGCTCATTAACTGCACGCCCCTTTCTCTGCCTATCGAGCCCAAAGAGATCCGCCCGGGTTCGATCTGCATGGACATTCAAGTGCAGCCCAAAGAGACCCTCTTTTTAAAGGCCGCTGAAGACAGAGGATGTGATTTGATTTACGGCTATGAGATGTTTTCCGAGCAGGCCGCGCTGCAGTTTGACCTCTGGTTCAATGGGCAATTTGACTTGGATCTGATGCGAGAGGGCCTTTTAAAACAAAGCGAGCTCTTTTTAAGCTATTTAGAGCCTGTGACAGAGGAAATAGGGAAGATGCCGCCACTCATTTAAGATTTGAGTGGCGGCCGTTTAGTTGGAAGATTCAGCTGAAAGACTCAGTTAGAAGACTCAGTTAGAAGATTTAGCGCCGCCTATGACTCAGGGAGGGCCCCAGCAATCAAGGTTCCAGATAGATCAGCAACGCTAGGAGTGAATTCGTCCCCTTCCTGAGCGCGGAAGATATATTTCTTCTTGGCATGGGGGTATCTTTCTCGTTGCTGAGCCATCGGGCTTTCACCGGGAGCAAATAATCTCAAATCTGGAAGCCCTTCTTCACTTTGACATGTCTCATACTGCTTTTTGAAGTCGGGGTTGACATTTTTTAGCCCCTCGATCAGCACATGATACAAATCATCCGAAGCTTCAAAGCCCTCTTGAAACTCAATCAAGATCTCTGTCTTGAGTTCTCCGCTCTCTTCTTCATGCTGGAAAAAGGCGTAGTGAGCAATTTGATCGAAAAGGCCGGCCTGTCGAATGGCTTCCCCCAAATTTTCTGGAGCTACATTTGCTCCGCGGTAGGAAATCAAGCTATCGCCACGCCCATACACAAAAACCATCGGCAAGTGGGTGCGAGGCATATGATCTAATTGGACATCGTGCTTTTTAAGAGTTGCCAGCAAGTCGCTGCTCGACATCACTTTTCCTTTATCCCCTAAATTGTAGCGCACACGCGGTGAAATGCGATCGCCTCTGACACAGGTGTATAAAAGCTCGCTCTCTTCGTTCATTTCAATGTGATAATTTAAAGGATCATAATGGAAAATCATGGGAATGCTGCCTCCATGACCAAAGAGCTCAGCCGCCAGTTTTTTATTTGTATGGCAAACTTTTCGCAGCTCAATTTCAAAGTCTGATTCATACCCAATGTTGATATCTAAATCGGAAGCTCCATAAGTCGAGTAGCATTGCTTGAATCCTTGGCGAATGATCTCGCCCTCGGCATCTCTTTGGGCGACGATCAAATCTCTTTGCCCTTCGGAAATGGCTTCTCCTCCCACAACGCCAATGATGTGATGGGCTGTCAAATCAAACCCTTCCTTGGCTGCCAGGGCCACCACTTCGCGCAGGTGGGGCGGATATCCTGCTACCACAATAGGCTGACCTGTGGGAACAATTTCAGTGGCATGCTTGATGGAGTCGTAAATTTTTTGGATATCCATGCCGGGGCTGGAAATGGTTGCATTGGAGTCATTTCTCGTGGCAGAAAAAGCTGTTAAGCCAGAGGCCCAGGGGCCTAGGGCAAAGCCATTAATGAAGTAGTAGGGGACATTTCCAATGATGGCTTTTGCCGCATGAGAGCTGAGAGTTTCTACCGAGTGCTGTTCTTTAGGGCCTCTAAACCACTGTGTTGGCTTGCCTGTTGTTCCTGTAGACGTGTCATTTTTTGAACCTGTCGGGATGCGGCTATGCTGATAAAGGGCTAGCTCCCGCTGGCTGCGAATGGCTGGAGTGATATAGTTGTCTTTAGAAGTGATGGGCACATCGGAAAATCTTTGAATGGAGGCGTCACTGACATGTTGAGCGTATGCAGGGACTGTTTTCTTGGCCTGTCTATAATTAGAGATGGCCATCGACTCAGAGGCTTTTTTTAAGGTCTTTTCAGAAGGATTGATGAGAAAAAAGCGAGCCTTGAAGAGGAGCCAGGATGATTTAGTGACGTGGAAAAAACTCTGCCAAATAAAGGCTCTCATTCGGCCAAGAGATGAACTCATGCGACCTTGGTTGAGCACAGGCTTTTGCTTGATTTTTTCCGGGTCTAAAATCTCGGAAATCTGATTGATGCGCTCAATGAGGGTGGCGCGATCTGTTTGATTGTTGACAGCGTACTCATCCTTTACCTGGGAGTTGAGCCACTTCACAGCGCTTTTTTTATTGAGATAAAAGGTTTTATTGTCAGTGTCTAGGGAAGACTTCGCTGCAATCGTTTGATGAAACAGGCGAGATAAGCTGCCATGACAGGCAATTCCAAATTTGCCAAGCTCTCCTCTAGGGTTTGCCGTCACATCATCTACTTTAAAGCCAACTCTCTTTCCATAAGCGGGCGTAGAAAAGTCAACGAACCTTGCATTTATCTCTAACATGTGTTCCCCTAACGTTTGATTTTAATAGTTTAATTGGCATCTATTTTAAACTATTTATGCAAAGAAACGATTAAGGTTATTTAAAAACTGGCCAAAAATACGATGTATGAGAGTAAAGGAAAATTTAATAGATTAAAAAATAAATTTGCTGGAATTTATGTGCCAAAGAGCCCCTAATCTATAGAGGGTGGCACTCATCAAAGGGGGGATCCTTTTTGGACTTAGCTTCTGTCAGCGGCCGGATCCCCAGCGGGTGTAGAGGCTATTTTCAACTTTTAAGCTGTCTAAGATGCGGCCGACGATGAAATTTTCGGCCTCGTCGAGAGTTTGATGCTTGGTGTACCAGCCAGGGATGGGCAATACGATATTGGCGCCCATCTTGCCTAATTTGAGCATGTTCTCTAAGTGGATGGTGTTGACGGGCGTTTCGCGCGGCACAATTGATAAGAGGCGCTTTTCTTTTAAGCAGACATCGGCAGCGCGCCGGAGCAGGTTATCGGAGAGCCCGATGGAGAGCGCCGCTAAGGTGGCCATGCTGCAAGGAACGATGACCATGCCATCGGCGTAGTAGCTGCCACTGCTGATGGGCGCTGTGAAGTCTTGGATGTGATAGGTGGTGATCTTGTCGGCAATTTCCGGTGGGAATGTGTCTTTAAATTTGGCGGGGCTGCTAAATGCCTTTCCCAATTCTTCTAGAGCAGTCAGGCAGGCGTCTTGGCTCATGACAAGCAAGACTTGATGCCCTAAGTTGGCCAGTGCTTCAATGGTTTTTTGGGCGAGGACGATTCCAGAGGCCCCGCTGACTCCTACAATGTATTTTCCCACACTAAGCTTCCCGCGATGAATGAAAGTTGGATCATGCCAGAAAGGGCATTAAGGCGAAAGAAAAGTTGTGGAATGCACTCTCTCTTCTCTAAATTGAGTTGGCGATACATTTTATAAAGGAGCGCAAAGAGTAAGAGGGGGGCCAAGTAATAAAAGAGGGGCATCTCTTTATGCCAGCCAAGTAAGAGTAGCGCGGCGACGAAGAGGGCGTGCAGCCCTTGCGCTAATTTAAGGCTCGTCTCAGTGGAGAATGCAGATGGGATGCTGAATATGCCGTTTTTTCGGTCCCACTCTTGGTCTTGAAAGGCGTAGATGATGTCGGTTGCGCTGATGAGGCAAAAGAGGGAGAGCGAAAGCAAAAAGGGGGTAAGGGCAAGCGTTCCGGTGAGCGCTGCCCAGGTCATGAGCGGCCCGAAGAAGTGGACGAGCCCTAGGAAAAAATGGCAGAGGTAGGTGAAGCGCTTGGTGTAGGAGTAGATGGAGAGAAAAAAGAGAGCGGGCGCTGCCAAATAGAGGGTGAGGGCGTTGATGCAAAGGCAGGAGAGGAGGAAGAGGGTTAAGCTGCCGGCCAGAGTGAGCCAAAGCGCCTGCTCGCTCACTTCTCCAGTGACAAAGGGGCGATCTTGAGTGCGGGGGTTGCGGCGGTCGATCTCGACATCGACCAGGCGATTGAGCCCCATGCCAAAGCTTCTAGCTGCTAAGAAAGCGATTAGGACAAAGAGCAGGATCTCAGGCCGCAGGGGATATTGATCGATAGCAAGAAGGGCGCTAGAGGCAATCCAAGGCAGGCCAAAGAGGCTCTCTTTAAAGAGGAGGAGGCGGTTTAAGGCGTGTAAGGGCATGGGACGTTCTACAAAAGGTGAGAGGGTGTTTTTTTGCCGTATGATGTAGCGCATCTTACTGGATCTTTGAAATCCCGGCAATTGGTTAGCAAAAAAAAGAGGAAGTGGCGTGTATCCTTTTTCTTGAAGGTTATCTCAAAGATCAAGTATGGAACGAAAAAAACAGCTTAATAGCTTGCAGGATCTTTCATGCCACTCTCTTCTTTTTTGTCGGGATCTGCCGATACCCACCTAGGATCGAGCCACGATTCTTGGCGCCTCTTTAGGATTTTATCGGAATTTGTCGATGGCTTTGAGGCGCTCAAAACATTGGGCCCTTCCGTTTCGATCTTTGGTTCGGCCAGGTTAAAGCCTGAATCGCCCTACTATCAGTTGGCTGCGCTTTGCGCTGAACATATTGTCCACCGCGGTTTTTCCATCATCACCGGCGGCGGACCGGGCATTATGGAAGGGGCAAACTTAGGCGCTCAAAAAGCCAAGGGCAAGTCTTGCGGCTTAGGCATCGAGCTGCCTTTTGAAACCGGCTCCAATCGCTTTGTGGATCATCGCTATGACTTGCAGTTTCGCTATTTTTTTGTGCGCAAGGTGATGTTTATTCGCTATGCTGTAGCTTATGTTTTCTTGCCCGGTGGATTTGGCACGCTGGATGAATTATTTGAAGTGCTGACCTTGATTCAGACCAAAAAAATTATCAAAGCGCCTATCTTCTTTGTGGGCAAAGATTATTGGAAGGGCTTGCTCGAGTGGTGTGAGAATACCGCGCTGCATGAGGGGTGCTTGTCGCAGAGCGATTTTGATTTGATTCATGTGACCGATGACCCAGAAGAGGTGGCCAAAGAGATCGAGCACTACTATCGCACGCATTTGCCCATCAAGTACGATTAAAAATTTACAAAATAACCTTCTTAATTTAAGCTATTTGCTTTTTTTACAGGAGGAAGGCGATGGACGGAATTATTTTAAAGAAGGGCAAAGATAAGCCCTTGAAGCAAGGGCACCTTTGGATTTTTTCCGGCGCTGTGGAGGCGATGCCTGATGCGCAAGATGGTGCGATTGCCCCAGTCTTCAATGCCTCTAAAGAACTGCTCGGCCATGCTTTTGTCAGCCACGGCAGCATTGCCGGCCGCATCATCTCAAAGGGCAGCGCCGAGCCTTTGGCGGCATTGAAAAGTGCTCTCTTAGAGTCGATTGCCTTGCGCTTAGAGCTTTGCAAAAAAGATACCGCTTATCGCCTGGTCAATGGGGAGGCCGACCGCCTTCCGGGCTTGATCGTCGACTTTTATGCGGGCGGGCTGGTGTTGCAAATTGGCACGCGGGGCATGGATCGGCTGAAGGGATGGCTGGTCGATTGCCTCGTCGAGGCGCTGCAGCCAAAATGGATTTTTGAAAAGTCGACATCGCCTGCAAGAGCCGCTGAAGGGATGAAGCCGCTGGAGGCGCCCCTTTTTGGAGAGGTGCCCGATGCCATTGAAATTCTAGAGAGCGGCTTAAAATTCTACGCTCTGCCTAAGAGCGGTCAAAAGACTGGCTTTTTTCTCGATCACCGCCAAATGCGCCAAAAAGTGCGCGACCTCTCCTTTCAAAAGCGGGTGCTCAACTGCTTTTGCTACACAGGCGCTTTTAGCATCTATGCTTTAGCTGGCGGGGCTTCCTGCGTCACCTCTGTCGATGTCTCTCAGCCGGCGCTGGATCTCTTAGATCAGCACATCGCCTTAAATGATTTGCCTAAGCAAAACGAAAGCCGGCAGGCGGATGTATTCGACTTCTTGCGCGATGCGCCTTTAGATTACGATTTGGTCATCTTGGACCCTCCGGCCTTTGCTAAAAAACAGCGAGATGTGATCCAGGCTTGCCGGGCCTATAAAGAGATCAATCGCATGGCCTTTAAAAAGATGCCGCCCAAGAGCTTTTTATTGACGGCCTCTTGCTCTTACCATGTCGATGCCAAGCTCTTCCAGCAGGTGGTCTTTCAAGCGGCTGTGGAAGCGGGACGCGAATGCCGCATCATCTCGCGCCATCAGATGGCGCCAGACCATCCGGTGAATTTGCTACATCCGGAAGGGGATTATCTCAAAAGCTTGCTCTTGTACCTCTCATAAAAGAAGCCCTCTTTCACTGTAGGAAGAGGGCTTTTTTTAGCAAAATTTATGCTTGGATGCCGAGATAAAGGTCGAGGACGACGTTTTGATGGTCGTGGCTGCGCTCATCGTAGACTTCGAAGTCGGCAATGTAAGCGCGCGCTCCGCCCAAATCCGCCGGCGTCATCTGCCAGACCTTTTGCCACATGTCGATGCAGACAGCGGGCATGGGGCCTGGCTGGTTGGTAAATTTTACATACGTTTGAGCGGGGATAGTGAGTGTCTCAAGCCCTTCGGCTACCTTCTCAAAAGAGGTCACTTCTTCGCCGATGAAGTAGGTGAAGTCGCCTTGGTAGTCGCTTTCGTAGTGAGTGTAGATGCAAAAGGTGGTGCCCGGCCTCTTGCGGTTGGAAATGTGGGCTGCTACGTTGGTGTGCATATACTTTTGCACAGTTGCAGCCACGGCATTAGTGGTGGGATCGCTTTCAAATAGACGCTTGTTATTTGTGCGTGTTGTGATGCCGACCAGCTTGATCTTTGGCAGTTGAATGGTTGTTTGGTGCATGATTTCTCGTCCAGTTGATAGGGTCGGTTTTTTTAGCCAAAAAAAGGGCTTTAAAGCTTGGGAACTCTCCCAAGCTTTAAAGCCCTTTAATTAACCTAAATGGTGCTTTAGCAAATGCGTTCCTTAGAACTCTTTTGCAGGACCTTTAGGGTATTTGCTGCTGCTGCCATGGCTCTTGTATTTGCTCGGCGCATCAAAGCGGCCTCTTCTTTCGAAGGGGGGCTTTCTTGTCTTCATATCGG
>JARBTN010000095.1 GCA_029240195.1 Chlamydiales bacterium | reverse complement strand
GATGTAAAGCTTGTGGAGATGATGTAAGACCTTTCTTAGGCAACCATCTGAGAACCAAGAAGCTCCCATTAGAATTTCAATTTAGTGGGGGCAGTTCACTAGGCAAAACAGCTCTCGCCTTCCCCACCCTAAAGCTTGAAATTGAGATAGGGGAAAAAAGTTGGCTCCTTTATTATGGATAGCAAAAACTTAAAATGATTGTCCCTATGAATATTCCACCGACCACCGCCCAAATTCAAGAGATAGAGCGCAGGCTGCGGCTAAGGCTAGATTTTTCCTTGAAAACAGAGCCGCACAGCCAAAAAATCATCGCCATCTCAAAGAGCGCCTCTTCTCAAGAAATAGAAGAAACTGGGCGCTACCTCTTTGATCTAGCGACCAAAAGGCGCCGCTTCTCGCCGGCCATCCGCAGAAAAATGCTCCCTTTAGCAGATGCCTATTTTAAGCGGTGCCGCTCTCTCAGCGAGGAACAAAAACGCTGCCACGAAAAGGTGCAAGCGCGCCTGCTCGGCGAGCATTTAAAGGCCAGCGACATTGCTAACCCGCGGCTGCAAAAACTGATTGACGCCAACTACCTAGCCTATAGCGCCCACCAATTCAAGACGCCTCTCACTTTAAAGAATGGCATTTCCCTACCGATCAATGGAGAGGCCATTCCCTTTGCTGAAATCGAAGAAAGTGTCGAAGGGCCAAGGCGCCGCTTCTCCCATCAGGGCAAAACGCTCTTTAAAACGGCGCTCGACTACGCCCTATCCGGCTACCAGTTTCTGCCACAACGCGGCATCGTCAAGGAAAAAACTCCTCAGCTGATAGAAACGCAGCATACAGGGACCAATTCTCATCGCCTGCTGGTCTATAACTACCTTCAAGACCCCCTCGACCCTAAAATTTACGGCGGCCACTCCTTTTTAGCCATCGAGAGCCCCGATGGCGCGCGCATTAGCTGCGGCATCTATAGAACCCTCCCCTCCAGCGACACTCGGCAATGCGCAGATCCATATGCCCTCCCACCACAAAGAGGATTGGTCAAAAGTCCCGATCAATTGCTCCCCTACCCCAAGCGGCGCTTCAGCCGGCAAAAAGTCTCCTTTCCTATCAGCGAAGAGCACTACTTTGTCCTTAGAAAGCAGCTGCAAAAAGACTTGCAAGACGGAGTTTGGGTTTCTTTGACTAAAGGCAATTGCACAGCTTACGTGGTCAAGAGGATGAAGATGATTGGCATCCGCGCCCGCGGTAAAATGCTCATCACCACCTTTTTAGCGCTCAAGGTACTCTCCCTCTTGCCGCGGGCTTGGCAAAAAAGGCTGCGCCTCTTAAAAATGCCGCTCCCCAAGAGGGTTTGCAGAATCCTCCTCTTCTTCCCCCCCTACTACCTTCTGCACCTGCTCATTAACATCCCTCTCAAACTCCTCTCCGACTCCCCTCGCATCCCCAAACCCACCTACTCTTGGCAAGCTCTCTTCTTAAAGCCGTGGAAAAGCACCCTCTACCACCCAGCAGCCTTGCGCTCTGAGCTCAAACAGGCGTCTCTCGTTTGAGTTTCCCCTTAAACGCCTCATTTTTTTTGCACTCTAGCAATAAAGGATTCCAAAGGACTTGTCCTTTGGCTCTGGAGGGTTTGGGAGGGGCGAGGAGCCCCTCTAAAAAACAAGCCCTATAGGCAAAACGAGCAAAGCTTCAAGGAGAAGGGGTGACAAAGCGCTGCAGCTTTGGCTGCAAGGCGGGAGGCACCTCCACTTCCAATAAGATGTCATTGCCTTCAAAGTCCTGCTTTAAAACGCATCCTTCCCTGAGCAGTTCGGCGACGAGGTGATAGTCTTGCTGGGGGATGGAGAGGGAAAGGAGAAGGCGACTCTTCCTCAGTTCTTGCTGCATTGCTTCAAGGAGTTCGGCAAACCCTTCATGGGTCTTTGCCGAAATCGGCACGCAATTGGGCGCAAGACACCGGATTTTGTTGAGAGCGTCTACCCCTTCCACCTGATCGATTTTATTGAGCAGCGTGATTTCTGACTTAGGGTTGAGCTTGAGGTCGGCCAGCACTTGCCGGGTGGCCATGTAGTGGCGATCGGCGGCCGGGTGGGAGACGTCGACTAAGTTGAGCAAGACATCGGCTTCGAGCGCCTCTTCCAATGTGCTCCTAAAGGCATTGACCAGTAAGTGAGGCAGCTTGCGGATGAAGCCCACGGTGTCGACCAACAAGATTTCTTGGTGACTGGGCAAGGTGAAGCGGCGCGTCGTGGGGTCGAGCGTGGCAAACAGCTTATCTTCGACTAAGACGCCGGCCTCGGTGAGAGCATTTAAGAGGGTCGATTTGCCGGCGTTGGTATAGCCGACGATGGCAAAGACGGGGATCTCTGTCTTGTCGCGCAACTGCCGCTGCGTCTTGCGGTGAGCGGCGACCTCTTTGATCTGCTTTTCTAGCTTTTCGATCTGCCGGTCGAGAAGGCGGCGGTCGAGCTCAATTTGCTTCTCCCCTTCCCCTTTGACAAAGACGCCGCCTGAGCCGCCGCCAGCTTGGCGCGATAGGTGCGTCCAGAGCCTCTTTAGGCGCGGCAGCTGGTATTTCACTTTGGCCAGCTCAACTTGCAGGCGGGCTTCTTTGGAGCGGGCCCTTTGGGAGAACACCTCGATGATCAGCTCTGTGCGATCCATGACGGTCATCTCAAAGATCTTTTCCAGGTTGCGCTGCTGCGAGGGGCTGATTTCATCGTCAAATAAGATGAGAGTTGCGCCAATCTCTTTAGCTCTTTGAGCGAGCTCCTCGACCTTGCCCTTGCCGATGAAGGTGGCAGAGTCGTATTTTCTTAAAGGGCAGATCACCGACTCTGCCGCCTCGATGCCATAGGTCTCTGCCAGCAGAGCCAGCTCTTGGATATGCTCTTGCACCTCGCTTTTTTGATCATTCGAACGGCAGACGGCAATCAAGAGCGCCTTTTGGTCGTTTAAAAGTACGGGAAAAATTTCGTCTGTCAAAAGGACACCTCGTTTTAAAAATTGAGCTTCAAGCCATCGTAGGCCAAATGGACGCCAGCTGGGAGCTTTAAGCGTTCATGGTCCACTTCATGGGAAATATGAGTCAGATAGGTGATCTTAGGATTCACCTCTTTTGCAAAGGCTGCCGCCTCCTCAAAGCTAAGCTGACAGGGCGAGGGTTTGGGGCGGGCCGCTCCCAAAATCAAGGTCTCGACGCCTTGCAGCTGTTCAAAGACGGAAGGGTCATAGTCGCCGATGTCCGTCAAGTAGGCAAGAGATCCGAAGCGAAAGCCACTCACCTCCATGTTACATTGAAAGTAGGACATATAGGCAAAAGGGACTGACTGCACGTGCCCTTTTCCATGTCCCTCACCGAGCGGCTGAAAGTTGAGCATCACCTTTGAATTTGCCGTGCGCTCTTCAAAGAGGTAGCTGTAGCGCTTTTTAACTTCGGCAAAGGATGCTTTTGATAAGACGCAGTCAACAGCTCCTCCTTGACAATAGGAATAAGCTCTCAGCTCTTCGAGGCCGGCGATGTGGTCGTAGTGGGTGTGGGTGAGGAAGAGCGCATCGATGCGCCTAATGGCATAGGTCAGCGCTTGCTGCCGCAGGTCTGGTCCGGCGTCGATCAAAAAATGCCTTCCCTCCGTTTCCACCAGGGCGGAGGAGCGAAGCCGCTTATTTTTGGCCTCACTTGACTGGCAAACAGAGCAAGGGCAGAGCAGGCAAGGCGTGCCGCTCGAAGATCCCGTACCTAAGAATAAAAATGTGGCCATACCCCTCCTTCCACTGTTTAGGAAAGAATAGTTTATAAGAGGGGCATTATTCTAGAAAGACTTTCTTTTTTCTGCTATCATCTCTCTTTTTTTAAGAGGATCGATTGCCATGAAATGCGCCATCTTAGGGGCCGGATTTGCCGGCTGCAGCGCTGCCCACTTTTTAAGTGAGCATGCCACCTCCATCACGGTATTCGACCCGATGGGGCTTGGCCAGGCATCGAGCGTCGCTGCCGGATCGCTCCACCCCTTCACAGGCGTCAAAGCGCGGCTAAGCTGGCTGGGACGAGAGTCCTTTGCCGAGTCAAAAGCGCTCATTGAACTTTCTGAAGAGCACTCCAAAGAGCCGGTGATTCTCTCTAAAGGACTTTTGCGACTGGCCCTCTCTGAATGGCAGCAAAAGCATTTTCAACAGTCGGCTATCGATTACCCGGAAAACCGCTGGCTTGAAATTGACGCAGTGCAGCAGCTAGCCCCCCATAGCGCTTTTGCGCCAGCTCTCCACATCCCGGAGGCGCTAGCCATCGACTGCCGCTCCTATTTAAAGAGTTTGCAGTCTCTCTTAGAGCAAAAGAATGTGCGCTTTGAGAAGAAAAGGATCGAGGTGGAAGAGGCCCTCAAAGACTTTGATGTAGTCATCTTGGCTACCGGCGCCGCTTTAGGGGGCGAGGCGGCCTTCCAGCGCCTGAACGTGCGTCAAATTAAAGGGCAGATCCTCCTCTTCGACAGCCAAAAGATAGGAGCGCCTCATTGTTTGCTAAGCTCTGAGAAGTACCTTGCGCCCCATCCAAGCGGGAAAAAGTTAATTGGAGGCGCCAGCTTTGAAAGAAACTTTGCCTCGGCAGAAGCCGACCTAGCCATTGCCGAGCAAGAGATCTTGCCGCGGTTGAAAGAGCTCTATCCGCCAATTGCTCAAGCGCCCATCATCGACTGCCAGGCGGCTTTACGCGCCTACCGCCCAAATAAATTGCCTGTCGTTGGCCGCTGGCAAGACCGGCTTTATGTGTTTAGCGGGCTCGGCTCGAAGGGTTTGCTCTACCACGCTCTTTTAGGGCGTCAATTGGCAAAGGCCATTGTTTCTAATGACCTCTCTCACATCCCCCAGGAAGTAGGCGTCCCTGTCGATTGACACGCTTCAGGTGCAGCCTCTGACGGTAGCGCTCTGGATCTATTCACCATTATATCCTCGGATCTTTGGCTTATTTAGCGTTCTGCCCACTGCAAGTGAAAATCCATAGGCGGACGATCTATTTTAAGCCTTGCGCTCAAAGCATTTAATGCGGCTTTTTCCCGCTCCCGCTCTTCTAAGGCCCGGTGGTCAGAGACGCATTTAACAAAAGTGACTTTTTGCACCTTTAGGCAGTTGTTGAGCACATTTAAAACCTGCTGAGCATTGATTTCGGCATTGATCACCTCTAGTGCCCGACCACAGATGTTGTTGCGCATGTCAAACTGTGCCAAAGCCTTGTGGCTGGACTATCGCATCAGTTTTACAACTCAATATTCAGTGGATGAAGCACTAGCCTCCAGCAGCTTAGGCTCAGGCGAGCTAAAATAACGGCAAAAAAATATTGGAATTTGATTTTAGAGAAAAACGTCTCAAATTTTACAGAAAAACGGTTGCTTAATCAACTAAAATAATATAAAATTATAGATCGAAATATATAATAAATATTTCTTACTTTAAATTTAAATAATAAAAAGTGATTGGCAACTGAAAGCCCTAACACTCTTTTATTAATAAAAAGTGAAGCATGGCAAAAAAAAAGAAGCTAAAGAGAAAAGAAGAAATTCTCAGCGCTTGCGCTTAAATAGAGTACTAGTAAAAGGAAAAGGTTTTTATGCTTGCAACAGCCGCCTCAGCAGGAACTTGGGGATTTGACTCCATCAATAACAAAACATTTAATAACAAGTACGACGGCTCAATAGTGATCCATAAAGATTTAAGAGACCGCTTAATCCCGCTCTTGAAAATACGCAATGTAGCCCTTGATATCTTAGGTTATATCCCAGTAATCTCAATAGTTTCGGGAGTATGTCGGATTGCGCTTGGGGTCTTTATGCTAAAGTTTGTGAACACGCATGGCAACAGAGAAGCTAAAAGAGGAATGATTATTGGCCGTTTCTATGATGAAGCTAAAACTCAGGCTATTTGCCAAATCCTAAGGGGGATTTTAGAGGTTTCGACAGTGGGGATTGGGATCAATATTGCTCTAGGTTGCTACTCTACGCTGTACCGCAATTGCAATGTAGAAATCCATAAGGAAGTATATACTAACATTATGCCTTATAACGATCCCGATTTTTCCGTCTTTAGCAAAAAAAACTGGCTCCTATTAAAACAGGCCTATCAGCTCGTTATAAAAAAAGAGATAAAAGTTCTCTGCCCCCTAGAGAAGTCCCTTTGGACTTACTTAAAGAAAGAAGCAAGCTTAAGTGAGCTAAAACGTCTTAAAGAGCTTGCACCTCCTATTTATAAACCGTTTTGGATTAAGGACATGCCATATGAAAGAAAATCCTTAACGCAGGAAACAAGGCTGCCGGGTGAAGATGCCTGTTGATAATTGATCCGCAAAAATTGACCCTTAATCCTTTTTTAGAAAAACTAGAAAATCCCCAGTCGCTTAATCAAATTTTAAAATTAACTTATAACGACATTTATATTCTAATCAACATAAAAACTGTTGCCAACTGAAACAAAAATCTATTTTATTATCACCTTATTTAATGATTATTGCATTAAAAATTAAGTTAGGAGTCTCATGTCAACCAATCTATTGCGAACAGTGACCTTGCAACCTTTCTGTAGACATCAAGAACACAAAATTTGCTGTTCTTTATAATGAACCTCATAAGCCTCAGGCAAAACGCAACCTAAAGTCGAATGAAGCCTCTTTCTATTGTAAAAGCTTTCGATGTACTCGAATAAAGCACTTCTCGTCTCTTGGCGACCTTTAGGTTTCTGTAGGTAAACAAGTTCTGTTTTAACCGCATGAAAAAAGCTTTCAACGGCTGCATTATCATAACAGCTTCCGCTACCCATACTTAATGTGATTGAATATTGCTCACACACCTTTCTAAAGGGATCACTTGTCTATTGTGAGCCTCTATCTGAATGATGGGTTAATCCCTTCCTCGGCTTTATCCGGAAAAAAGCGCTTGTCAATGCCTTCTCGACAAGTTCACTTTTCATGTGGTCGGCCATAGCCAACCCTACCACTTTTCTTGAGAATAAATCTAAGATATTGCTTAGCATGCTGTTTGTAAATTCAAACCTCATGTCTGGAGTTGCCCCTATAAAACCGGACCACTAGCAAGCTAGTTGTTTATTTATATATTCCCTTGGCGATAACATTTTTAACGCCTTATGGGGAGCATTACAATTATAGTCCTCAAACCATTCAGGTAACTGCTCCATAACAATTTTCGCGTTTTTCAGGTTGCCAAAACACACGTAGTCTCTTTTGAAGGTCTTGACGAAAGCTTCGGCTAGTCCATTGCTTTCAGGACTATAGGCTGGAGTTGTTCGAATATCGAGACCAACTTCTGTTCCTGTTAACAATGTGCCTTTAGCTGTATAACATCCTCCATTATCCGATAGCCATTGCACCCTTAAAGGAAGTATTGATGTTCCAAATCGGTATTCGGTTGTTCTTAGCATTAGATCCTGGATATGCTCACTACTAATGCCTTTGGTTGAGACAACGTATTGCATGACTTCCCGATCATGGCTGTCTATCGAAAAAGCAACATGAACCTTTTCT
>JARBTN010000094.1 GCA_029240195.1 Chlamydiales bacterium | reverse complement strand
AAACTTTCAGGCAATCTGCAACAGAATGCATTTTGCCAAAGTCTAAAGACTTTGCCTTCAATGCATTCTGTTCCATTTCACCTAAAATTTTAACTGTGATTAAGGCCATAGGTGGCAAGTTGGGTTTAAAGGGTTTCCAAAGGGCGAGGCCCTTTGGTCGGGAAGGGTCAGGGAAGGGACAAAGCCCCTTCCCTCACTGCTTAAGGAAAGCTCCTTTTGGAAAAAGAGCTTTCCTTCTTTAAGTCCTCGATGGAGGGAAGGGGCTGATAGAGCAGGGCATTTTCAGGGGAAAGCAGCCCTTTTTTGATGATGGCTAGACGGCGGCCATTTTTTTTGCCGAGCAGCTGATTGCTGAAAGTGACGTAGTCATCGAAAGAGAGCTCTTGCAGGGCTTGGATGCGCTGGTTGACCCAGTTGAAGTTTTGGTGGTAGAAGGCCAAAGAGGCATAGAGAGACCCTTGATCGCTTAGGGAATCGGGTGGGTGGCGGAGATTGCTGATGAGGGCTTGCTTGATTTGATTGAACTGATCGAGCGAGTCTTTTTCTTTGAGATTGAGCTTTTGCTGCGACTCTTCTAAGAACAGCTCAAAGCGGGCAAGGAGGTCTCGGCCGGCGTGAGTGCTGGACTGCACGGCAAAGACGGCAAATAGCTTCTCTTCCAGCTCTAGATCGCTGTTATGGACCATATAGGCCGTCTGTTGCTTAGTGCGCAACGCTGAAAAGAAGGGCTCATCCAAAGCGCGAGAAAGGATTTGGATGGCGGCATGGTTTTTGAAGGAATAGTCGGGGCATTGCAGGGCGAGTAGGACGGCGTTGCCGCGAGCTGGGGTCTCCTCTTCGATGTAGTGGGGCGATTCTTTGAGGGTGATCACTTGGATCGGCTCCCTATTAGGGTATTCGTCGAGGGAGAGGACCTTGTGGATATTTTGCCAGAGGGCGAGGGCGGCCTCTTCTTTTAAACTGCCATAGAACAGCCCTTCTAGATAGCCCTGTTTGAGGACCTCTTGGCTGTAGGCCATGAGATCATCTAAAGAGAGGAGCTCTAGGGGGGCAATTTTGTCGCTTTCGCGGCTATATTTTTCGTGGGCGGCCGCTTTAAACGCTTCAAAGGATTGGCTTAAGGGGTTTTCTTGTTGAAAGTTTTTATAGCGTCGGAGAAGGGCATCTTTATAGATGGCGAACTGCTCTGGGGTTGGCTTTAGCTTCTTGGCTCTTTGAAATGCCTCTTCTAAAAGGAGGGGGGTGTATTTGCTGTATCCGCTGACCGTGAAGGAGAGGGCATCGGCATGGCGCGATAAGTGGAGGGAGAGGCCTCCGAGCTCTGCTTGATAGAGGAGCGGGCTCAAGTCATCGCGAAGGGCCTTTAAAAAGAGATCAGCAAGAGCTGCCTCCTTTGCAACCCCTGGTGTTGTGAGCGGGCTATATACTTTAAGCGTGAGAAAAGACTCGGGAACTAAGTACGAGGTATCTTTTTTGTAGTAGAGGCGCCCTAAAGCTTCATCGACCAGCTGAATGGGTTCTTCAGTGGCTTTGCCTTTGTTTTCTAATTTTAAGTCGGCTGGGGTGGGGATGAAGGGGTTTTTGGCGGGCAGGAGAATCTTAGGATGCAGGTCTCTTTGAGCCCATCCTTTTAGGTAAGATTCTTCGATAGGGGTGATGGTGTATAGCGTATCATTCCAGGGGTCTTTTTGAGCATTTGTGAAGTCTTCATCTTTGGCAATCAGGCTGTAGATGGCCGACTCTGGGGTGAGAAGAGATGCCAGCTGCTGGATGTCTGCTTGATTGAGAGAGGAGATGCTCAGCGCTTTTATAGGATAGGTGCTAAAGTCCTCTTCTGACAAGGTCTCGATGTAGTCAGAGACCGTGGCATAGGCGCGATCGCGCTGTTGGTATTCATAGTTGATCCGCTGCATGGCGGTGATCTCGTCAAAGACGTGGGTGGGGAAGGCGCTCTCTTTTAGGCGCTGAATGGTTTGAAAGACGCGTTTGATGACCAGCTCTTTTTGCTTGAGGCCTGCTTCTGTCAACGAGATGTCGACAGTAAAGAGCAAGTTTTTAGAGGCAAGAAAAGAGCCGCCAGCGCTCAACTTATCGGCGAGCCCTTCTGCTTTTAGCCGTTGCAATAGGCTATTTTCCCCTTCATGGCCGAGGACAAAGCCAATCAGGTCGGCAGGCTTTGTGTCATTTTTGGCGGCTATTTCCTGAGGCATTTCCCAGATGAGGGAGAGGCGGCGCGTGTCGGTCACCGGCTGCATGGCAATCAGTTGGCCTTTGACGTCGTTATTAAAGAGGGGCTCTGGGCTGCTCCAGGGGGACTGATCCGATTGCTTGATATCGGCAAAGTGGGCGGCGGCGAGCTCTTTTTGATCTTTTAGGGAGAGGGGGGAGTAGATGACCAAGGACATCAAATTCGCTTGGTAATTTTTGGCAAAGAAGTCTTGCAAATCCTTTCTCTCTACGTGCGACAGCGTCTTAGAGGAGCCGCAGCTAAAGCGGCTGAAGGGGTGCCTTGGGTTGGCGACTGCTTTTAGCACATAGAAGGAGCGGAAGGGGTCGGAGTTGAGGTTCTTCGCCCACTCCTGATCGACAGCATTCAGCTCGCGGCTGACGCCGGTGGGATTGAAGAGAGGCTCTTTAAAAAAGGAGGAGAAGTGGTTCAAGCTCTCTTTAAAGGCCGTGTGCTCGATCGATAAAAGGTAGGCTGTGCAATCGGAAGCTGTGTAGGCATTGAAAAGGCCTCCATTGCTGCTTAAAAAGCGGTCGAAAGCAGATTCTTCGGGGTGGGACTCTGTGCCTAAAAAGAGCATGTGCTCTAAAAAATGGGCCATTCCAGGCATGTCTTCGGGATCATCCCAGCTGCCAGCTTTGACTTTCAGGGCAGCAGCCGATTTCTCGGCGAGGGGATCGGAGATGAGATAGGCCTTTAGCCCGTTTTTGAGAATGATTTTGGCCGTCTTGCGCTCTTGGAAGGAGGGGGTAGTGACTTTCCAGGGAAAGGCATCTTCAACCTCGCGGTAGGGAAGCGGTTCTTGCTCCTTCGCCTTCCCTTCGGCGTCGGGCATTAGAAAGAGGAGTGGCATAAGCAAATAGACGAAGAAGCGCATAAAGACCCTCAAGATCAGTTTTTTAATAGAGAAACGGTTAAGTCATGGTATTGCTCTTTGACTTGCGCGCAGATGAGCTCGCTTTTAGCTTTGCGATACTCTTTTTTATCTAAGGCCGGCATTTTTTGGAAGAGCTCTCTCTCAATTTCCGGGCCAAAGGATAGGCCTGCCGGCGCCTGTTTGGTCTTTCGGCTTTCTCCAAGCTCGACGAGAAGGCCATCCGGAGGAGGGAGGATGTCATAAGTGGCCAGGGCCAGAGGGTAGAAATGGGTTTTCTTGGCTGCCCTCTCTCCAAGGAGCCAAAACATCTCCAGGCTTTGCGGATCGAAGGGAGCAACTTCAATTTGCCCTTGCTCATTTTTGCGGTCTCTGCCGCCGCTCAAGGCCACGTAGATGCAGCAGCCCCCAAGGTCTAGCAGTTTGGAGAGCTCTTTTAAAGAGCGCTGGTTGTGCAATAGCTTGCGCTCTTTATCGCTGGGGTGGATGTCGAGGTATTTTTTTGAGTAGATGCAGATTAGGTTGCAACCCATGCTAAAGGGCACAGCGAGGGGATCTTCCGTGACGCGGTTGCCGGCGACGAAGAAGGTCTTATCAAAAATATCGAGGTACGGCTCGAGCAAGATGCCCATCACCTGCGGGTCGCTTTCGGTCTGGTGGTTGGCCATCAAGATGACGTTTTCTTCTCTTTTAAGCTGCCCGCCGATGGCCTCTAGGTTTTCCTTGCCCAGCAAGAGGGAGCGCTGTTGGTCGATGAGAGGGCGGAAAAAATCGATGCCAAATGCGTAGTAGTCAAAAGGGGAGCGGATCGCCTGGTGCACGTGTTGGAAAGGGGAGGGGGCGTTGAGGCAGGTGATGACCTGGTCGACATAGGTCTTTAGCGTTTGCTGAATTGCTTGGCTGGAAGAACCGGCATCTAGGGAAGCCCTTTCATAGCTTAAAAAAAAGGAGGAGAGGGTTTCGGCGAGATTTGGCGGCAGGCGTCCCTCTCGGCTTTGGTTTTTGACATATTGCTGGGAGAGCGAGGCTGATTCCATACGAGTTGTAAGCTTTCAGGGTTTTGGCTAGAAGGGGAAGAAAGAGCGGGCTTTCAAAGCCCGCCCTCTCGATCAGGAGCGGCTATACTTCAATTTGTTTGCTGTTGGCCATAGAGTGGATATGGAAATCGCTGATGTGCAGGTTGTCATCGACTTTCCATTCCAGCTGGGCATTGAGCTTCTCGGCCATTTGTCTGAAGTAGTCTTTATCGATCGCCTTCAAGTAGTGGTCGAGCTCGGGGTGGATGGTGATCTTTAGGCCATATTGCTGGTGGCATGTGATCACTTTCTTGATGGCGCGCTCCAGTTCAATGGAGACCGTCTCATGGCTTTTGACAAGGCCTGTGGCATGGCAGTAGGGGCAGCTGGTGAACAGGGTTTGCGTCAAAGAGCCGCGGCTTCTTTGCCGTGTCATCTCGACTAAGCCAAATTCGCTCATCCCCAAGATGGTGCATTTTGCCGAGTCGTTGCGCATGGCCTCTTTCAGCCGGTCTAGCACGCGCCTTTGGTTTTTGCGCGAGCGCATGTCGATGAAGTCGCAGATGATCAGGCCGCCGATATTGCGCAGGCGCAGCTGGCGTGCGATCTCTTCGGCTGCTTCCATATTGATGCGCACCAGCGTCTCTTCCACATCTCCTTTGGTGCCGGAGCTGCGGCCAGAGTTGACGTCGACGGTGTGCATCGCTTCGGTGCGGTCAAAATAGAGGTAGCCGCCGCTCGGCAGCCACATCTTGCGGCGCAGCGTCTTCTCAATCTCTTTTTCAATGTTGAAGCGCTCGAACATCGGCGTCTTGTCGCGGTAGTATTCGATGCGCAAAGGGTGCTCTGTCGAAAAGCGGGTGTAGAGTCTGCGGCAGCGCTGGTAGACATTGTAGTCATCGATCAAGATGCGGTCGTATTTTTTGTCGATAGCCAACAAGAGCATCCTTTTAATCAAGTCAGACTCTTCGTAGAGCAGGCAAGGCTCCTGCGCTTTGCTGAATCCATCGACGATGGTCTGCCAGTTTTGCAAGAGCTCATTGGCCTCTTCGATCAGCATCTCTTCGGTTGCGCTTTGGCTAGCTGTGCGGCAGATGAGCCCCATATCTTTGGGCATTTCAAAGGCGCGGATCAGTTTTTTAAGCCGCTCGCGCAAGTTGCGGTCTTCAATTTTTCTAGAGACGCCGCGGTGAGGGGAGTTGGGCAAAAGCACCAGGTAGCGTCCGGCAATGGAGATATTTGATGTCAGGCGCGCTCCTTTGGTGCCGATGGGCTCTTTCACCACTTGCACGAGTACCCACTGATCGAGTTTGAGCACTTGCTCGATGTCTACATTTTGCAGCTTCTTCCCTTCGACGCCATTGAGATCGTGGTCGAGGTCAAAATCCATCTCAAACACTTCTTCGAAGCGTTTGGTGTTTTCGATGATGTCTGAGATATGGATAAAGCCATTTTCCCCTTCATTGATGTCGATAAACGCGGATTGGATGTTGTGCAAGATGTTTGTGACGCGTCCTTTATAGACGTTCCCTGTCAGCAGCCGCTCTTTTTTTCTCTCTACAGATAGGTCGTATAGCTGGCCGTTGAAGAGGTGAGCGCAGCGCGTTTCTTTCGATTCCGCATTTAAAAGAATTTCGTTCATGGCTTCCCGAGTTTTGTGATTGGTCACTGGCAAAAAGCGCTTTTTTATCACCTACAGCCGCTGGGGTATTCCAAAGAGGCAGAGCGCTTTTAAGCGAAAGAAAAGATGAATGAAAAGGCTTTGAGCAGAATTAATGTCAACTAACATTCAATCTTAGGCTAAATTCAGAGATCTTTTCCACAAAAAAACAAAAGCTTTTCTCCCTGTGGGAGGTGAGATTTTTTCTAGCCCCTTTCCCCTTTGGAGAGAGGGACAAAGAGAGCCTTCAAAAAAAAATTTTAGATAGAGGTAAAAAAAGAAAGAAATTATCTTAGGATGTTCATCCATTCATAGAGGCCCTTCCATGCGACTCTTCACTTATAAAAAAATGGCTCTCTATTTGAGTCTTTTAATGCCACTTTGGACGCTGAGCGCCGAAAACGCAACCAGCTCTTTGCTCTATTGGCAGAGGGAGCAAAATAGCGGGCTCAAAGAAGGCGATTTGCTCGAGTCTTTCCTTGCCAAAATTTGGAATGAAACTTCATCTGAAAAGAAGCCTCTATTAAATGCCCTTTTAAAAATGACGGCGATCGACCCACAAGAGGTGACAAGTTTTACGGACTTGATCTCCATCACGCAGGCGCGTTGGCTGAGGAAGCCAGGCTCAGAGCGGTGGCATATCGAGCGCGATGAGGCGCTGGACGCGCAAAAAGCCGATTTTATGGTCTGCTTTAAAAGCTTAGGGCTTTTAGAGGCCATGCCTCCCAAAAGAAACGAGTATGCAGGCTTTGGCATACTAGGCGCCACTGCAGAGACCTCCGATTTAAGAAATCGCTATGCCCTTCAGCTGATTCAGCAAGGAGTGAAGAGTCCTCTCATTCACGAGATTTCAGGGGAAAGGGAACTTAAGAGCGATGAAATCACATTTATGGAAAAGAAATTTGGCCGGGCTCATTTAAAGAGCGAGCCTGAGATGATGCAGGCTTTAGGAGAAGTTTATTTTTCCAATCGGAATTGGAAATTGATTGTCGGCGAAAAAGAGGCTTTGGCTGCAAGAGCGACCACGGCAGATACCATTCGCGCCCTTTCAAAAGAGCTTGTCAGAGGAGAAGAGCCCTATCTTTTTATCTCCAATCAGCCCTATTGTCTCTATCAGCTCTTCATCGCAAGACACATGCTTTTAAAACTAGGGCTAGGTGATGTCGATGTAGAGATTGCCGGCGCAGCCGATCTTGACGCCAATCAAAAGCCTGTCGCTGTCTATCTAGATACTTTAGCGCGGATTTTCTTTTCGATTGGACAGCTTAAAGGGTGGCATTGAGTGCGGATTTAAAACCCCAACTTGTCCTTGCCAACTTTGGCTCAGTTCAAGCGTGATGTAGGGCCATGTTTAGTTTTAAGGGAAAGGTGAGGTGGAAGGTGGAGCCCTCTTTCGATTGAATGGAGATGGATCCGTTTCTTTTTTCAATGATCGATTTGATGATGAACAATCCAAATCCAATCGAATTTTTCTCCTCTTTGGTGGTGTAAAAGGGGGCAAATAAGGGGGCGTTTTCTTCAATGCCCTTGCCAAAGTCTTGCACGCTCAAGAAAAAATGAGAGGGGGCTTTTGCCGGATGGTAGCCAGCTTTTAAGATGATGCGCCCGGAGCCTTCCATGGCGTCTTTAGCGTTGAGCACCAGATTTAAGACCAGCTGGATGAGCTCTGAGGCGGGCATCTCAACCAGGCAACCTTGCCGCATATCGATCTCTTCAATGAGGGCAATCTGACTGCCCAGGCAGCTTTTTAAGAGGTCGATGGCCCCTAAGAGGGCGTTGGTCGGGCAAATGGCCGCAG